>NZ_JAMYRO010000006.1:0-278793 GCF_040321495.1 Mesorhizobium sp. M0408
CCCCCCCGTTTTAACCCCAAAAATACAAACTCCGCCCCGCCGCCCCCCCCCCCCAGGGGAAGGGGCCCCGGTGTACTTTTGACCCCGCCCGCTTTTTTTTGCTCTGGGCGCCCGCCGGGCCCCCCCGGGGGGCCCGCGGCAAGTCACGGATGTACTGGCGGTCGCGCGAGAAGCGCGCCGGAGCGAAAGACCCCGACAAGCCGAAGCAGCAGATTGCTGCCGGCCCGGCCAAAACGCTCCCGATCAGGCTACCAAGCATGGGAAGGCGGGATTTTGTCCCGCCTTTTTGCTGTCTGGATTTTAAACGCCGACAATTGGCGAAACCGGCGATACAGCTCCTTCTCCCCGTCTCTATACGGGGAGAAGTGCCCGGCAGGGCGATGAGGGGCAGCGCGACGCATCAGGACTGCCCTTCGCCAGGCCAAGCACGACATCACAACAAAGGCTGGCGCCGCCCCTCATCTGGCTGCCGCCATCTTCTCCCCGTACAGTGACGGGGAGAAGGACGCTTTCGCCGAAGCTTTCGCCAATTGTCAACGTTGCTCAGCAAAGTCGGCGAGTTGCACTCAACCCACCCACTCCAGCGGCACGTGCCCCGGATCGGCCTCGACCCTTTTCAGCCAGGCGGCCACCGCCGGATAGGCGTCGAGCTGAAACCCGCCCGTCTCGGCGGTATGCGTATAGGCATAGAGCGCGATGTCGGCGACGCTGAGCGCATTGCCAGCGAAGAAGCTGCTCCCGGCCAGGTGCTTGTCCATGACGCCGAGCGCCTTGTTGCCGCGCTCCAGCGTCAGCGCCAGCCGCTCGGGCGTTGCGTCCTTGGCTCTTTCAGGGAAGGTCAGCAGCGCCCTGCGCACGGCGATATAAGGCTCGTGGCTGTATTGCTCGAAGAACAGCCACTGATAGGCCAGCGCGCGTTCGTATTTGTCCGCCGGCAGAAACCGCGTGCCTTCGGCGAGATGGAGCAGGATGGCATTGGATTCGGCCAGCCGGCGGCCGTCGTCGAGTTCGAGCAGCGGCACCATGGCGTTCGGATTTTTCGCGACATAGTCGGGTTTGCGCGTGTCGCCGGTGTGCGAGCTGACCTCGACATTGGTGAAAGCGATGCCGAGCTTGGCCATCAATAGGCGCGGCTTGTAGCAATTGCCGCTGTCGATCATTCCATAGAGTATCATCGGTGCTCCCCCTTGCTCGCAACCACCCGTCTCAGGGATTGATCCAGCCTCTATCGCGGCAGCGGCGGCTTCATCCAGTGATTTGTTTTGGCGTAACCATCAGCGCCGCTGATGCATTCAGCCGAACAAGGGGATGACGTTGTTATCCCTGCCAAGCAGCCTGTCGATCGACAGAGGCTCTTCGTCAAACAGCGTACCGGCCAGCGCCGGCCGGGCAAGGTAAAAGCCCTGCAGCAGGTCGACGCCGCCATCCAGCGCGACACGCAGATGCGTGGCGTTCTCGACGCCTTCGACCAGCACCTTGGCGCCACGGTCGTGCAGCGTCGAAACCAGCGGCCGGAAAAACCGCTCGGCGGCGGCATGGCGGCAGAATTCTGCGAACCAGGTGCCGTCGATCTTGACGATGTCGGGCTGCACCAGCGCTACCCTTTCTTCGGTCGAATGCCCGGTGCCGAAATCGTCGATGGCGATGCGGACGCCGTCGCGCCGCATCTCGCGCGCCAGGCTGACAAGCACCTTGTCGCCGGCCGCCTGCTCGGTAATCTCGCAGACCAGCATGCCGGGATGCAGGCCGAAATCCGTCAGATGCCTGGTCATCAGCCTGATTTCGGCCAGCGCCCGTGCGGGGTCATCGTTGATCAGCGGATTGTAGTTGAAGAACAGGTCGAGCCCGTCGACGCCGATGTTGCGGAAGTTGCGCAAATGCAGCACCCGGCACATGGTTTCGACAAACAGCCGATCCGCTGCCGGCACACCTTCGAAGAAGATTTGCGGCGCCACCGGCCTGCCTGCACGATGCGGCTCGATCAGTCCCTCGACCGCGACGGCGGCGAGAAACCTGCCGCGCGGCGCGAAGACCGGCTGGTAGGCGCTCCTCAGCCGGAATGCGCCGTAGACGCCATATTCAATGCCGACCTCGTCGGCAAAGATCGCTTCGCCGACCTTGCGCCGCATGTCGGCCCGCCCGGTCACGATGCCACCCTGCGGCCAAAGGCCCGCATCGGCCGCCGCGATGGCGAAACGGCCGCGGGAACTTTGTCCTTATCGGGCGACACCGCTGATGCTTGCCCGGCCTTGTCGAAGACGTGAAAGCTGGTAGGTGCAAGCTCCGGGCGTGCCAGCACGAAGCCTTGCACCATCGAGGCGCCCGACTTTTCGGCAAGCTCGAGCTGCCAGCCCGTCTCGATGCCCTCGAATACCGTACGGATGCCTTGCTCTTCGAAGCTTGTCACCATAGCGGTCAGCAAGGCGAAGCCGGCACCAGACTCCATCAGCGTCATGATCCAGTCGGCGTCGAACTTGACGATGTCTGGCCTGAGTTCCTTGATGCGATTGATGTCGGATTCGTCCGCGCCGTAATCGTCGACGGCAATGCGCAAACCATTGCCCCTGAGCGCCTCGACGAAATTGTAGAGCGTTTCCTGCGACGCCGATTTCTGCTCGGTGACCTCGCAGACGACGCGGCGCGGATCGATGTCGGCCTCGTGCAGCACCAGCCGCATGTCGCGCAGCGCCTTGTCGGCGATGCTGCGGTCGGTGAACACCGATGGATCGAAATTGATGAAGATGGAGGCGTCTCGCGGCAGGCAGGCGCCGGCGTTCAGAAGGTGCAGCGTCCGTGTCAGCGCCTCGATATGCAGGCGGTCGACCGCCGGACAGCTGTTGAAGAAACTCATTGGCGGCTGCGGCTCGCCTTCGCGGAACGGCCGGATCAGCCCCTCGAACGCGACGACGGAAAGCTTGCCCTTGTTGAAGGCGAAGATCGGCTGGAACGCGCTTTGCAGCGTATAGACCCCCCAGACACCGCTGGCGGTGCCGTCATCATGGCGGATGATATGGGCAAGCCCGATGCTGCGCGTCACGGTTCCTCGCTGTGCGAGACTGGCGGACCGGCTACGGTCCCTGCCGTTCTAGCTTTTACCGATCGTTGGTGAATTTATTGTTGCCAGCATTGCGCGCTGGCTCATTCGACAATGCCTGTGCTGGGCTTGCGCTTGACCAGACGATGCGACATGAGAGGCGCCGCGGCGCCTTCGCCCGCCGGTCCTTTCTGGAGATATCTGTCATGGCCTTTCTTGCCGACGTCCTTTCCCGCGTAAAGCCTTCCGCGACCATCGCGGTGACGCAGAAGGCGCGCGAGCTGAAAAACGCCGGCCGCGACGTGATCGGGCTGGGCGCCGGCGAACCGGACTTCGACACCCCCGACAACATCAAGAACGCCGCGATCGAGGCCATCCGCCGCGGCGAGACGAAGTATCCGCCGGTATCCGGCATTGTGCCGCTGCGCGAGGCGATCGTGAAAAAGTTCAAGCGCGAGAACAATCTCGACTACCGGCCGGAGCAGACCATCGTCGGCACCGGCGGCAAGCAGATCCTGTTCAACGCCTTCATGGCGACGCTGAACCCCGGCGACGAGGTGATCATCCCGCGGCCCTACTGGGTGAGCTATCCCGAAATGGTGGCGATCTGCGGCGGCACCTCGGCCTTTGCCGACACCTCGATCGACAACGGCTTCAAGCTGACGGCGGCCGTGCTGGAAAAGGCGATCACGCCGCGCACCAAATGGCTGTTGATGAACTCGCCGTCGAACCCCTCGGGCGCCGCCTACACCGAAGCGGAACTCAAGGGCCTGGCCGACGTGCTGTTGAAGCATCCCCATGTCTGGGTGCTGACCGACGACATGTACGAGCACCTGACCTATGGCGACTTCGTCTTCAAGACCATCGCCGAGGTCGAGCCTAAGCTCTATGAGCGCACGCTGACGATGAACGGCGTGTCGAAGGCCTATGCCATGACCGGCTGGCGCATCGGCTACGCGGCAGGCCCGGTGCCGCTGATCAAGGCGATGGACATGATCCAGGGCCAGCAGACCTCCGGCGCCTGCACCATCGCCCAATGGGCGGCGGTCGAAGCGCTGAACGGCCCGCAGGATTTCATCCCGAAGAACAAGGCGATCTTCCAGGGCCGGCGCGATCTCGTCGTCTCGATGCTCAACCAGGCGCGCGGCATCACCTGTCCGTCGCCGGAGGGTGCGTTCTACGTCTATCCCTCCTGTGCCCAGCTGATCGGCAGGAAGACCAAGAGCGGCAAGGTGATCGACAGCGACGAAACCTTCTGCTCGGAACTGCTCGAGGCGGAGGGCGTGGCGGTTGTTTTCGGCTCGGCCTTTGGCCTCGGCCCGAACTTCCGCATCTCCTACGCCACGTCGGAGGCTCTGCTCGAAGAGGCCTGCACGCGCATCCAGCGCTTTACCGCCGCGCTGGTCTGAGACGTTTCAGCCGCCATACTGCTCGTCGTTCACCTTCTCCAGCCAATCGACATGCACACCCTCGAGCGCCTCCTGCATGGCGATGTGGGTCATCGCCGATTTGGGCGCGGCGCCGTGCCAGTGCTTTTCGCCGGCCGCAAAGGAGATGACGTCGCCGGCCCTGATCTCCTGCAGCGGCCCGCCCCAGCTTTGCACGAGACCGGCACCGGATGTGACATAGAGCGTCTGGCCGAGCGGATGCGTGTGCCAGTGGGTGCGGGCGCCGGGCTCGAAGCTGACCAGCGTGGCTCTGAGCCGCGCCGGCGCCTCTTTCTCGATGATCGGCGTCTGCAAAACCCGGCCAGTGAAGTATTTTTCCGGCGCAACAATCGTCGGCACGCTGCCGCAGGCAATAATCTTCATCGTCGCAAGTCCTCGATTCAATCCAGTGTCTTAGACCCTACCACTTTCGTCCGATGCCGGCTGCATCTCCTGCCGGCTGCGGGCAAAACGCGGCCAGAACAGACCGGTCCGCGTGCGGTAAGCGTCGTAGGCATCGGCCAACCTTGTCCGCGAAAATTTTCGCTCTTCGTCCAAGGCTGCGATCACGTAGATCGTAACGATGCCGGCGACCGGCACCACCGCCCAGACCGACCAGGTCGCGATACCCCATCCGATCCAGAAGATGATGTAGGACGTGTAGAACGGATGCCGGACATGGAGATAAGGGCCTTCGGTCACCAGGCTGTCGGGATTGTCAGGATCGAATGCGAACCGCAGCCGCGCCTTGCGGGAGACCGAGATCGCCCACCAGAACAGCGCCGAGCTTGCCAGTTCGACGGCGAGCCCGCCGATCTTCGCCGCCACCGGCTGCCGCTCGATCCACAGCAGGGCAAGAAAGAACAGCGCCGTGCCGACCACGACGGCCGAAATGATCATCGCGCCTTGAGACATGGTCTGCGACTGGAAATGCGCGCGCATCGACCAGGCATATTGGCCGAGCGTCGCGATGCTGCTGATCGAGAGGAGAAGGTCGAGCGTGGATTCCATCATCAGGGTCCCGGGGTTAGCTGTGGTGGATTCGTTCATCATACCCGGCGCAAGCCGAGAAATCATTTCTTAACCACCGTTCTAAACAACATGGTGACCTCGGCATGCGATGTTGACCTGGAGACAATCCCAAGGTCCAAACCAGATATGGCCGTTTCCCACCGCACGATCCGCACGCCGCAAGCGGATTTGCGCCTCAGCCAGTCGTCGGGACCCGGCATCCCGCTTGTCCTGATCCATGGGTCGGGCAGTTCGCGCGCCGTATTCGCCCGCCAGTTCGACAGCCCGTTGGCCGCTGCCCATCGGTTGATTGCTTTCGACCTGCCCGGCCACGGCGAATCGTCGGACGCCCGCGATCCGGCGACGGACTACACCATCGCCGGCCTTGCCCAGTCGGCGGCCCAGCTCCTCGATGTTTTGGGGATCGGCCGCGCCGTCGTCTTCGGCTGGTCACTTGGCGGGCACGTGGCAATCGAACTCGCGAGTTTTCACCGCGCCGTCGGCGGGCTGATGCTGACCGGCGCGCCGCCGGTATCGAAGGGTCCTTTCGGCATGCTGCGCGGCTTCCACGCGCATTGGGACATGCTGCTGGCGTCCAAAAAGACGTATTCCGAACGCGATGCCGAGCGCTTCGAGACGCTGTGTTTCGGCGACACCGCCGATCCGTCCTTTCGCCAAGCCATCCTGCGCACCGACGGCCGGCTGCGCGCCGCGGTGACGCGCGGCATGCTCACCGGCAAGGGCGCCGACCAGAGACAGGTGGTCGAGCAGGCCGCGTTTCCGGTCGCTATCGTCAATGGCGAGAACGATCCGTTCGTCCGGCGCGGCTATTTTGAGACGCTCGCCTACGGCTCGCTGTGGGAGCATTGCCACATCATCTCCGGCGCCGGGCATGCGCCTTTCTGGGAGCGTGCGGACCTGTTCAATCCGTTGCTCGCGCGCTTTGCCGAGACGGTGGCGGTGCAGCGTGTGGACGCACCCCCGCTGGCGTCGCGCCGAACCGGCACCGGCTGAACCGGCCCCAACTTCAAATCCCTTCAACCTCAAATCCCTTGCCCTCCCGGCCTGCCCGTGGGACGATGCCCTTTGGGTAGGTGGCAAATTGAAAAAAGCCTCGCCCGCGACGGCCGACAGGCCGGCCGCCGCTCACAGGGAAACGCCTGAGTGGAGGTCAGCCATGGGTACTCGCGCCGGAGGACGACGCACGGGACCGAAATGCATTGCCATAGTCGGTCCCTTCGCAAGCGGTAAGACGACACTTCTCGAAGCCATACTCGCCCGTACAGGCGCCATTCCCCGCCAGAATCCCGTTTCGTCCGGAAATACCGTTTCCGATCATTCGCCCGAGGCGCGCGCTCACGGCATGAGCGTCGAGGCGACCTTCGCCACCACCGATTTCATGGGCGAGCCGTTCACCTTCGTCGATTGTCCCGGCTCCATCGAATTCTCCTTCGAAGCCGAGCCGGTGCTGGCCGCCTGCGACGTCGCCGTGGTCGTTGCCGAGGCCGACGAGAAGAAGATCCCTGCCCTGCAGCTGATCATGCGCAAGCTCGACGATCTCGGCGTGCCGCGCATGCTGTTCCTGAACAAGGTCGACAAGGCGATAGCAGGTGTGCGCGACACGCTGAAGATGCTGCAGCCGGCAAGCTCGGTGCCATTGCTGCTGCGCCAGATCCCGCTGCGCAAGGACGGCGTCGTCATCGGCTCGATCGACCTCGCTCTGGAACGTGCCTACATCTACCGCGAATATGCCGAGAGCGAGGTCGCCCAGATCCCGAGCGACGACAAGGCGCGCGAGCTCGAGGCGCGCTTTTCCATGCTGGAGACGCTCGCCGACCATGACGACCGGCTGATGGAGCAATTGCTGGACGAGATTGAACCGCCGAAGGATGCGATCTTCGACGATCTTGCCGCCGACCTGCGCGACGGCATGGTGACGCCGGTGCTGATCGGCACCGCCGAGAAGGGCAATGGCGTGCTGCGCCTGTTGAAGGCGATCCGTCACGACGCACCCGACATCGAGGCGACGCGCCAGCGCCTCGGCGCTCCCGATGGCAATGCCACCGTGGTCCAGGTGATGAAGACCATCCACACCGCGCATGGCGGCAAGCTGTCTGTGTCGCGCATCCTGTCCGGCCAGGTCGCCGACGCCGCCGAGCTGTTCCTTTCCAATGGCGAAACGGCAAAGGTCTCCGGCATCTACAAGATGCTCGGCAAGGACCAGGTCAAGCTGACTTCGGCCAAGGCCGGCGACACGGTCGCGCTCGGCAAGCTGGACGCCGTCAGGACCGGCCAGACGCTGAGCTCGACCAAGGGCGGCATCCAGCCGCTGGTCACGCTGGCGCCGCCGCAACCGGTCTTCGCCTTCGCGCTGCGGCCGAAAGAGCGCAAGGACGAGGTCAAGATGTCGGCGGCCATCCAGCGCCTGGCCGAGGAAGATCCCTCACTCAACCTGCATCACAACCAGGATTCGGCCGAAACCGTGCTGTCCGGCCATGGCGAGATGCATCTGCGCGTCGTGCGCGAGCGGCTGGAAGGCAAGAACCAGATCCCGGTCGAAGGCCATGTGCCGGCCGTGCCCTACCGCGAGACGATCCGCAAAGCGACGCAGCAGCGCGGCCGCCACAAGAAACAATCAGGCGGCCACGGCCAGTTCGGCGACGTCGTGATTGAGATCAAACCGCTGCCGCGCGGGTCAGGCTTCCAGTTCACCGATACGATCACCGGCGGCGTCGTGCCGAAGACCTACATCCAGTCGGTCGAGACCGGCGTGCGTGACTACCTGAAGTCCGGGCCGCTCGGCTTCCCGGTCGTCGATGTTGCCGTCAACCTTTCCGACGGCTCCTACCATGCGGTCGATTCGTCCGACATGGCCTTCCAGATGGCGGCGAAGCTGGCGATGAAAGAAGGCATGGCCGCGTGCTCGCCGGTGCTGCTCGAGCCGGTGATGAAGGTCGAGATCGTCACGCCGTCCGACGCGACGTCGAAGATCATTGCGCTGATCCCGCAACGGCGCGGCCAGATCCTCGGCTACGACGCGCGGCCCGACTGGCCCGGATGGGACGTCGTCGAGGCGACCATGCCGCAAGCCGAGATCGGCGACCTCATCATCGAGCTGCGCTCGGC
Source organism: Mesorhizobium sp. M0408 (assembly GCF_040321495.1). Taxonomy (NCBI): domain Bacteria; kingdom Pseudomonadati; phylum Pseudomonadota; class Alphaproteobacteria; order Hyphomicrobiales; family Phyllobacteriaceae; genus Mesorhizobium; species Mesorhizobium sp. M0408. The sequence continues at coordinate 8,599 of NZ_JAMYRO010000006.1, forward strand.
CACGGCGGGTGTCGCCAGCTACCGGGCCGTCTTCGACCACATGGCCGAACTCACCGGCCGGTTGGCCGACGAGGCGCTGAACGCCAACGGCAAGGCCGCCTGAGCTGCCTTTGCGGCCCAACAGGAAACGGCGCCCGGCTGATCCGGGCGCCGTTTCTTGCGGACCGTCTTCGTGGGAGGCGAAACGGCAGGTCCGCCGCATGCTTGCCGCCGGTGTTTTGGCGGAGGAAGGTTCGGACGCGGTAGCTGCCTGAGCCCGGGTCGTCCGAGTGATGCCCCCATCCCCCGGACGAGCCACACCGCGTCCTGTGCTCTGCTTAATCGATTTGGCGCGCCCGCGGGATGTTACCCGAGGTTACATGTCACTGTTACGCGACCGTTCCGGCCGATTTTCTGGCGATGTGTTGGTTTCGGGCAACAAAAAAGCCGGATCAATGAAGACCCGGCTGAGTTTGATTGGAAGTGCCTGTTAAGGCTAACCTCCAGAGGGGAACACTCGAGAGCGCTAATGGGAGGAGAACGCGCTCAGGAGATGAGCTATTTATGTGCTCTTCATGCCCAAGAAACAAGCATCTATTTTGCAACACTCACATGCAAAAAGGCGCCGGCTGTGGTCTAATCCGTCCCGAAGCGCAATAGGACCAGTTGAATCGCTGAAATACAGCCTGCGGCAAGGCAAAAATCGATCCGCGGCCGCGAATCAGCAGCGATTCCTGCTCGGAAAGTCGAAAAACGCAGGATGACGTGGAATCGTGCAGCACGCGTTTGTTTTTTCGGCAGCCAGACCTTGCTGGTGCATGCCGCCCAAAAGCCCGCCATCGAGCTTGACCTGAGGGTGCAGCGGTTTGGGTTACATGCCGGACAAGACCTGAAGCGCGTTGCAGGAGACCGTTCAAGGCCGCGCCCGTAAGGAGAGCTATATGCGAGCCACTTCGGCGATCGCCGGCAGCGTCATCTTCCTTGCTGTAGCGCCCGGCGTGGTCGCCGGACTGTTGCCTTGGCTGCTGACCGATCGCTATCGCCTGCCCTGGTCGAGACTGCCCGGTTTCGTTCCTGTGGGCTGGCTGCTGGTTGTCGCCGGCACAGCCATACTGCTGCACGCCTTTGCCCGGTTTGCCCTGGAGGGCCTGGGTACCCCCGCCCCGGTCGCGCCGACCGAAAGGCTGGTCGTCGGCGGCATCTACCGCCATGTCCGCAATCCGATGTACGTCGCCGTGCTGTCGATCGTCCTCGGCCAGGCACTGCTGTTTTCGAGCTGGACGGTCGCCGCCTATCTAGTCATCGCCGCGGCCGCCATGATCTCCTTCGTGAGACTATATGAGGAACCGACGCTTGCCCGCCGCTACGGCGACGAATACGAGGCCTACCGCCGTGCCGTACCAGGCTGGCTGCCCCGCCTGACACCTTGGCGCGGCTGAAGCAGGCTCCAACGCTACGTCACCACGGCAGCGGGCCGTCCTCGTTCGAGAACGTGCCCGTCGGACCGCTAGCGTCGAGAAGTGCGAGGCGCACGGGCTCCCGCGCGGCCTGTTCGACGGTGCGCGGACCTTCGAAGTTGTTCAGCTCCGTCGCGGTGTAGCCCGGGCACGCAGCGTTGACCTTGATGCCGGTCTCCTCGAGCTCGATGGCGAAGGCGAGCGTCATCGCGTTGACGGCCGTCTTCGACGGGTTGTAAACGGCGCCAAACGAAGTGCGGTACGGAAAGGCCGGATCCGCGTTCAATGTCAGCGAGCCGGCGCCGCTCGATACGTTGACGATACGCGCCGCCGGCGCCTCACGAAGGAGCCGCAGCATCGCTTGCGTGACGGCGACGATGCCAAACACGTTCGTCTCGAACACCGCGCGTACGTCGTCGAGGGAGGCAACGCTCGGGCGGCCCGAGTTGATGATCTCCTCGAACGACGTGCCGGGCTTTCCCGCGTGGGAGATGCCCGCATTGTTCACCAGCACATCGAGGCGGCCGATTTCGATGCGGATGCGCTCTGCCGCGGCGGCGATCGAGGCCTGGTCGGTGACGTCGAGCTGCAGGGCGTGGGCATCCCCTCCAATGCTCTTTGCGGCTGCCTCCGCATGCTCGAGCCTGCGCGATCCTAAGAGCACGGTAAGGCCGTTCGCCGCGAGGTCCTTGGCGATCTGAAGACCGATGCCCTTGTTGGCCCCGGTGACCAGGGCGACGGGTTTGTCCTGCATGGTAATCTCCTTTTGTGCACCGATGTGTGGCCAACACCGCCTTGCCGTGCTAGATACAAGTCAAGCGGAACCACGTTCCACATATATCCGGAACAATGTTCCGTTTGCAAGAGGTAATTTGATGGGCGAAAAAACGCCGAACGGCAAAACGGATCAAGGCGATGGTCTGGAACCCCGCGACCGCGCGGATCGGCACGTGCGCGCCGACGCACGGCGCAACATCGACGCGTTGCTCCGGGCGGCCATGGCGGTGTTCGCGACCTCCGGCGTGGAGGCTCCGGTGCGAGAGATCGCGGAAAAGGCTGGCGTCGGCGTCGGCACCGTCTACCGCCATTTTCCACAGCGCTCGGACCTGATCGTGGCCGTCTTCCGCAACGAGGTTGACGCCTGTGCGGACGCCGCGCCGATCCTGGCCGGAAAGCATGAGCCCGGTGAAGCGCTGGCCCTGTGGATGCAGCGCTATGTGGATTTCATCACGGCAAAACGCGGCCTCGCGGCAGCCTTGTACTCAGGCAATCCGGCCTTCGACACTTTGCCTGCCTATTTCAACCAACGACTCCGGCCCGCGCTTCAAACATTGCTGGAGGCGGCGGCCGCGGCCGGCGAGGTGCGCGCCGATATCGAGCCGGGCGACCTGTTGGGGGCGGCCGCCAGCCTTGCCATGCCGGCACATGGCGGCGGCCCTGCCCAGGCGCGGCGCATGGTTGCCCTGCTGGTCGACGGTTTGCGCTACGGCGCCAGCACGCTGGCGGATACGCGTTCCTAAAGCGCGTTGCGTTCGACCGATCTCATGCGACGCGCTTTAGGTTCTTGTTTGATGCATGTCGTTATCGCAAAACCGCTGCACACTTTTGCGCGACATGCATTAAATCAGAACGACCAGCTGCGCGCCTTGGCGATGATGAAATCGCGGAAGACATGCAGCTTCGCCTGGTTCTTCATCGCGTCGGGATAGGCGAAATAGGTATCGAAGGACGGCACTTCGGTCTCGGGCAGCAACTGCACCAGCCCGGAATCCTTGCTGACCACGTAATCGGGCAGCATGGCGATGCCGGCGCCGCCCTGCACCGCCCGCTTGATCGACAATATGTCGTTGATCTGCAGCGTCGGCACCCTTTGCCCGCCTTCGAAATCGCCGACCGTTTCCAGCCAGTTCAGTTCCGACAGATGCGCCGGCACCGGCACGCCGAAGGTGACGATGCGATGGGTTTTCAGCTCGGCGATCGAATTCGGCTTGCCGTATTTGTTTACATAGGATGGCGCCGCGTAGAGATGAAAATGCACGGTGAACAGGCGGCGCTGGATGAGGTCGGGCTGCTGCGGCTGGCGCAGCCGGATGGCGCAGTCGGCCTGGCGCATCGTGAGATCGAGCTCCTCATTGGCCAGGATGAGCTGCAGGCTGACCTCGGGATAGAGCTCGATGAATTCCTGCACGCGCTCGGTCAGCCAGCCGGCGCCGAGGCCGACCGTGGTCGTCACCCTGAGCACGCCGGAGGGCCGGTCCTTGGTTTCGGTCAGTCGCGACTTGATGGTTTCGAGCTTCATCAGCACGTCGTGCGCCGTGCGGAACAGCATCTCGCCCTGCTCGGTCAGCACCAGGCCGCGGGCGTGGCGATTGAACAGCGGCACGCCGACGTCATGCTCGAGCGCGCTGACCTGCCGCGAGATCGCCGATTGCGACAAATGCAGTGTCTCGGCGGCATGGGTGAACGACCCCGCTTCCGCCGCGGCGTGAAACACGCGTAGCTTGTCCCAATCCAACGCCATGATTTCCCCTCGTCCTGTTTTCTGGCGTCCGCCTGTTTTCGGCGTCTGAATGAAAAATCAGGCTTTTGCGCGGCTTTTCTCAGCCGCTTATCGAACAATCACTCCGCCGCTTCGCGGTGAACCTCGATCCCCGCCAGATATTTTTCCGCCTCGAGCGCGGCCATGCAGCCGAGCCCGGCCGCCGTCACCGCCTGGCGGTAGATGTCGTCGGTCACGTCGCCGGCGGCGAACACGCCCGGCATGTCGGTGCGGGTCGAATCCGGCGCCGTCCACAGATAGCCGTTCGGCTTCTGCTTCAGCTTGCCGGCAAACAGCTCGACCGCCGGCGCGTGGCCGATCGCCACGAACACGCCGTCGACCACCAGATGCATCTCCTGCCCGGTCACCACGTTGCGCAGCTTCAGCCCTTCGACCGAAGGCGGCAGCGGCGCCTTGCCGGGCCTGCCGGTGATCTCGTCGATCACCGTGTCCCAGATGACGCGGATATTATCTTTCCGCAGCAGCCGCTCGCGCAGGATGCGCTCGGCGCGGAAATCGCTGCGCCTGTGGATGACGGTGACGCTCTTGGCCAGGTTGGAGAGATAGAGCGCTTCCTCCACCGCCGAATTGCCGCCGCCGATCACCGCGACATCCTTGCCGCGATAGAAGAAGCCGTCGCAGGTGGCGCAGGCCGAAACGCCAAATCCCATGAAGGTGTGTTCGCTCGGGATGCCCAGCCATTTCGCCTGCGCGCCGGTGGCGATGATCAGCGCGTCGGCGGTATAGATCGTGCCGGTATCGCCCTTGGCGCGGAACGGCCGCACGTTGAGGTCGACTTCGGTGATGATGTCGTTGACGATATCGGTGCCGACATGCTCGGCCTGCCTGAGCATTTCGCTCATTAGCCATGGACCCTGGATCGGTTCGGCGAAGCCCGGATAGTTTTCGACATCGGTGGTGATCATCAGTTGCCCGCCCTGCTGCAGGCCGGCGACCAGCATCGGCTTGAGCATGGCGCGGGCGGCATAGATCGCCGCCGTATAGCCGGCGGGGCCGGAGCCGATGATGAGAACAGGCGCGTGCTTGGTGATCATGAAAAACCTCTGCGGGGAGCAGCCATGGATTGTGGCATGAACTCTCGTCGATTGTTGCGCGTAATGTAAGTGTTGCCTGCGACGCCAGCAAGGCAAGTTGCCGTTCGTCCCCGGAAAGCTTCGGCGCCGGCGACGGCGACAAGCAACCCGCAGCAAGATGATGCGAAAATCCTCGATCCAGCGGATGGAATAGACAGCAAAGTCGTTTAATTACAAAGTCGCGAAAGATTCTTTCGCGTCACCACGGAAGCCACCATGCCGATCAAGGCCGATCTCGATGCCATCGACTGGAAGATCCTGCGCGAGCTTCAGCAGGACGGACGCATGACCAATGTCGAACTGTCGAGCCGCGTCGGCATTTCGGCGCCGCCGTGCCTGCGCCGCGTCAGGCGGCTGGAAGAGGCCGGCATCATCCGCGGCTACCGCGCTTTGCTCAACGCTCCGGCGCTCGGCCTCGACGTCGTCGCCTTCTGCCTGATCGGCCTGCATCACCAGGCCGACGCCGAACTCAAGACCTTCGCCGAGCGCACCCGCGGCTGGCCGATCGTGCGCGATGCCTGGATGGTGTCCGGCGAGTCCGACTTCCTGCTGCATTGCGTGGCGAGCGATCTCGGCACCTTCCAGACCTTCGTCATCGAGGAACTGGCCTCGGCCTCCAATGTCGACACGGTGCGAACCGCGCTGACCATCCGCCGGGTCAAAGACGAAGGGCTGGTGGCGTTTTCGGCTTAAGAGAGCAGGTAAAGCGGCTGCGAAACAAAAACCCGGAAACAAAAAACCCGCCTCGGCGGGCGGGATCGTCGGTGGAAATCATCACCATACCCAAATTAGTAGCATAGCTGCCGGCACAAAGCAAGAACAAAATGTGGCTATGCGTCAAATAATAATCACTACAGGCTAGCGCTGCCCCTCACCCTTACCCTCTCCCGTGAAGGACGGGGAGAGGGGTCGCCAGCGTTGCGGCTAGTCCCTTCTCCCCGTTGACATTTGATGGCCTCTACCCGGCCTGGCGCAATCACCCTGCGTCGCAGAGGCGCGTTTCGACCATTTCGCACAAATGGTGGTAGAGGCACAAATGCCCCTGCTGGATGATCGGCGTCGAGGTCGAGGGTACGTTGAGCAGGATGTCGGATAGCGGCTTCAGCTTGCCGCCGGTGTCGCCGGTCAGGCTGATCACCGTCATGCCCATCATGCGCGCCTGTTGGGCGGCGGCGAGGATGCTTGGCGAATTGCCGCTGGTCGAGATGGCGAGCAGCACGGCGCCCGCCGAACCATGCGCCTCGACCTGGCGCGCAAACACCGTGTCGAAGCCGTAATCATTGCCCCAGGCGGTCAGCACCGCCGCGTTGGCCGGCAGCGCGATGACGTTGTAGGCCTTGCGCTCCCTGAGGAAGCGGCCGACCAGCTCGCCGGCGATGTGGATGGCGTCGCTGGCCGAGCCGCCATTGCCGGCTATCAGCAGCGCCTTGCCCTGCGAAAGCGCGGCGACGACGGCGCTGACCGCCCGCTCCATCTCGCTGGTCAGGTCGCGCTCGACCATCGCCGAAATCGCGGCCGCCGAGCGGGCCAGGTAATCGTTCAGTTCGGACATGAAACCCTCAGTTCCCGGCGCGCAATCTGCCGATAGTGCCGGTCGTGCTCTTGCCGGCGACGAGGTCGACCAGCACGACGCGCCCGCCGGCCTTCTGCACGACATCGGCGCCAACCACCTGATCGACCGTATAGTCGGCGCCCTTGACCAGTATGTCGGGGCTCAGCGCCTCGATCAGCGAAAGCGGCGTATCCTCCTCGAAGATGACGACGGCGTCGACCGAGGCAAGTGCTGCCAGCACGCAGGCCCGGTCATGCTGGTCGTTGACCGGGCGCCCCGGCCCTTTCAGCCGGCGCACCGAGGCATCGCTGTTGAGGCCGAGCACCAGCCGGTCGCACTGGCTGCGCGCCGCATGCAACAGGCTGACATGGCCGGCATGCAGGATATCGAAACAGCCATTGGTGAAGCCGACGCTCAAGCCCTCGTCTTTCCAGCCCGCCACCAGCCGCGCGGCGGCGGCGGCATCGAGGATCGCATCCAAGTGGGCGACCGGACCATGCGAGCGAAACAGCGCACCGGTGAGTTCCTCGATCGTCAGCCGCGCCGTGCCGCGCTTGCCGACGACAACACCGCCGGCGGCGTTGGCGATCGATCCGGCCATGACACGATCCGCCCCTGCTGCAAGAGCCAGCGCGAAGGTCGCGATCACCGTGTCGCCGGCGCCCGAAACGTCGAACACTTCGCGCGCCTGCGTGGCGATATGGCGGGCGTCGTCCGCACCGATGACGCTCATGCCCTTTTCGCTGCGCGTCGCGACGACGAAATCGAAACCGTGCGCCGAAATCAGCTGGCGTGCCGCCGCCTCGATTTCGTCGTCGGCAAATACTGCGCGGCCGACCGCCTCGCCGAGTTCCTTGCGGTTGGGCGTGATTGCCGTCGCGCCGGCATAACGCGCATAGTCGCGGCCCTTAGGGTCGACCAGCACCGGCTTGCCCGCTTCCCGACAGATCGAGATCAGCTCGCCGGCGACGCCGTCGAGCAGCACGCCCTTGCCATAGTCGGACAGGATGACGATGTCGGCGCGTGCCAGCGCTTCGCGAAAATGCTCGACCAATGTCGCGCGCTCGGCATCGCCCAGCGGCTTGATTTCCTCTTCGTCGAAACGCAGCACCTGCTGGTTGAGCGCGCTGAATCGGCTTTTGGACGACGTCATGCGATCGACATCCTGCGCCAGCCCGCCGGTGTCGACGCGAAATTCGCCGAGCATGCGCATGAGGTTCTTGCCGGCCTCGTCAGCGCCGATCACCGAGACCGGTATCACGGCAGCGCCGAGCGAAACGATGTTGGCGACGACATTGCCGGCGCCGCCCATCGCCAGCGTTTCGCCGCGCCCGTGCAGCACGGGGATCGGCGCTTCCGGCGAAATGCGCTCGATCACGCCGTTGACGAAACGGTCGAGGATGAAATCGCCGACCACCAGCACGGTGGCGCCGCCGAAGCGCGAGATGGCGCGGTGAAGAGGTTCGGGAGAGGGCAGCTTGATCATGTCAACGCGTGGGAGGGCCGATTTTCGGTGACGGGAAATTCGATTGGCAGGGCCGGCCGTTCATGGCGATGCCGATATACCGCAATTTCAGCCGACGCAACGGCAGGCCTTCGACCGATCGCCGCGGCGAGACAGTGCGTCAGCTTTTCTGCAACGCGACATGCACGCCCAGCCCAACAAGCATCGTACCGCCGGCGCGCCGCATCAGGCGCTGCGCCCGGCTCGACTGCCGCAGCCTGGCGATCACCGCGCCGGCCAGCACCACGCAAACAATGTCGGCCGACGAGAACATCAAATTGACGATCGTTCCAAGCACGACGAACTGCAGCCAGACCGGAAACGCTGCCGAGGCATCGATGAATTGCGGCAGGAACGCCATGAAGAAAATCGCCGTTTTCGGGTTGAGCACCTCGACGGCAACGCTCTCGAAAAACGCGCGGCGGGCGGATTTCGGCTGAATTCCCGGCAAGACAACGTCGCCTTGCGCCTTGGCGCGAAACAAAGAAACACCGAGCCAGATCAGATACAGCGCACCGACCAGCTTGACCGCCATGTAAAGCACCGGCACGGCATGGAAAAGCACCGACAGGCCGACGGCGGCGGCGAAGACATGAACGTAACCGCCGAGATGGATGCCGAGCGCCGCCATCAGCCCGGACCAGCGGCCGCGCGCCATGGTTTGCGCGGCGGCATAGAGCATGGCGGGACCGGGGATATAGGCGAAGATCGCCGTGGTGGCGAAAAAGGCGACAAGCAGTTCGGTTGACGGCATTACCTTGCTCCTGTCACGCTTCGCCGGTGGTCACCGACTGAAGCGAGAGCTTTGCGGCGGCACTGTGGCGCTCATCCGGCCGCCCCGCCACCTGCTTTGTCGACAGCCCGGCCCGCCTCCCCTATAAGGCCAGAATCCCACAAGGGCTACAACCGGCACAAGGTACCAGAGGCTTTCATGATCATCGTCACGGGCGGCGCCGGCATGATCGGTTCCAACATCGTCGCCGCGCTCAACGCCGACGGTTTCAGCGACATCCTCGTCGTCGACGACCTCACCGACGGCCACAAGATCGCCAACCTCGCCGATCTCGAGATCGCCGATTATCTCGACAAGGACGATTTTCTGGCGCGGATGGAGGCCGGCGACCTCGGCCGCATCGAGGCGGTTTTCCACCAGGGTGCCTGCTCGACCACCACCGAATGGAACGGCAAGTTCATGATGGAGGTCAACTACACCTATTCGAAGCGCCTGCTGCACGCCTGCCTGGCCCTGCGCGTGCCGTTTCTCTATGCCTCCTCCGCTTCCGTCTATGGCGGCGGCGCCGAATTCCGCGAGGAGCCGCAATACGAACGCCCGCTCAACGTCTATGCCTATTCGAAAAAGCTGTTCGACGACTATGTCCGCCGCACTGTCTTCGATACCGACCACTCGCCGGTGGCGGGCCTGCGTTATTTCAACGTCTACGGACCGCGCGAGGCGCATAAGGGCGCCATGGCCTCGGTCGCCTTCCATCTGTTCAACCAGGTCGAGCAAGGCCAGAACCCGAAGCTGTTCGGCGCCTATGGTGGTTTCGGGCCCGGCGAGCAGAGCCGCGACTTCATCCATGTCGGCGATGTCGCCGACGTCAATCTGTGGCTGTGGAAACGCGGCTCGAGCGGCATCTTCAACTGCGGCACAGGCAAGGCTCAGCCGTTCCGCGCCATTGCCGAAACGGTGATCGATACGCTCGGCCAAGGCCAGATCGAGTTCATCGAGTTTCCCGACCACCTCAAGGGCAGCTACCAGAGCTTTACGCAAGCTGATATGTCCCGCTTGCGCGCAGCCGGTTACAATGGCCAGTTCCGCACAGTGGAAACCGGCGTCAGAGACTATGTCGAATGGCTGAAAGCCCAACGATCCTCGTGATCGGCCCACGCTGGGTGGGCGACATGGTGATGGCGCAGTGCCTGTTCCAGGCGCTGAGGGAGCTTCATCCGAACGCCGCCATCGACGTGCTGGCGCCGGCCTGGGCAGCACCGCTGGTCAAGCGCATGCCCGAAATCCGCCAGCAGATCGACCTGCCGCTGCAATCCGGCGCGTTCGAATTCCGCGTCCGAAGGCGCTTCGGCCGCCTGCTGCGCGGCCGCTACGACATGGCCTTTGTCCTGCCGGGAAGCTGGAAGTCGGCGCTGATCCCGTTCTTTGCCGGCATTCCGCGCCGTGTCGGCCATCTCAAGGAAATGCGCTACGGGCTACTGACCGACATCGTGCCCTTGCCCGATCGCCTGAAACGGCGCACCGCGCAGGCCTATTTCAGCCTTGCCCGTGGTGGCGCCTTCCAGGCGCCGAAGCTCGCCGTCGATCAAGCCAGCCAGGCGGCACTGCTCAGCCGTTTCGGGCTGACAGCGGGGAAATTCGTGGCAGTCATGCCCGGCGCAGAATTCGGCCCGGCCAAGCGCTGGCCGAGCGAACACTATGCCGGCCTTGCCCGTGAGATGATGGCGAAAGGGTTTGGCGTCGCGCTGTTCGGGTCGAAGAACGACGCTGGGGTGACGGCTGAAATCGCCGCGCTGGCTCCGGGCGCCGTCGATCTTGCCGGCCAGACGCGGCTCGAGGATGCCATCGACCTGATCGCGGCGGCGAGGCTCGCCGTCTCCAACGACAGCGGGCTGATGCATGTCGCCGCCGCCGTCGGCACGCCGGTAGTCGCCGTCTACGGCTCGACCTCGCCGCAGAACACGCCGCCGCTCGCCGAGCGCCGCGAACTGGTCTGGCTCGGCCTGTCCTGTTCGCCCTGCCACAAAAAAATCTGCCCGCTCGGTCATCTCAACTGCCTGAAGACGCTGGAGGTCGAACGCGTCGTGGCGGCGGCGGAGCGGCTGCTGGAAATGCCGGCCGCCGCATGAAGGTGCTGATCGTCAAGACATCGTCCATGGGCGACGTCATCCACACCTTCCCGGCGATCGAGGACGCGCGCCGCGCTCGGCAGGATATCTCCTTCGACTGGTGTGTCGAAGAGGCATTTGCCGGGATCGTGGCGCTGCATCCAGCCATCCAAACCATCCACAGCGTGGCGATCCGGCGCTGGCGCAGGAAGCTGCTCGAGCCCGGCACATGGCGGGAAGTGGTCGGCTTGCGCCGCGCCTTGCGCGCGTCCCGCTACGACCTCGTCCTCGATGCGCAAGGCTTGCTGAAATCGGCGCTGGTGGCGCGGCTGGCGGCAGCACCGATCGCCGGCTTCGATCGGTCGAGCGCTCGGGAGCCGTCGGCGACCTTGTTCTACGACCACCGGTATCCCGTGCCGCGCGGCCTGCACGCCATCGAGCGCACGAGACGCCTGTTCGGCCTGGCGCTCGGCTACGAGCCGGATTTTTCCCGGCTTGACTCCGGCATAGCGCCGCCGGCCGCAAGATCGACTTTTGTCGGCGAAAAGACCGCCTTCCTGCTGCACGGCACCAGCCGCGAGGACAAGAAATGGCCGGTCGCGGACTGGATCGAAACCGCTCGCCTGCTGGTGAACATGGGAATGACGCCAGTCACCACCTGGTCGAACGACCGGGAACAGGCGGTTGCCGAGGCGATCGCCCGCGCCATTTCACAAACCGTGGTGGTTCCCAGGTCGCCGCTAGCCGAGATCGCCGCCGTTATCGGCGGCTCGGCGCTGGTCATCGGCGCCGACACCGGCCTGACCCATCTCGCCAGCGCTTTCGGCCTGCCGACGGTGGCGATATTCCTCGCTACCGAGCCTGGCCTGACCGGCCCGCGCGGGCCATTCTCATCGACGCTGCTGGCCAGGCCCGGCCACAGCGTCACGCCGCCGGAGGTGATGGCGGAAGCCGAAAGGCTTGTGGAGCGCCAGACGCTTGGTCAGGCCGGTGGCCGCTGATTTGCTCAATCAATTCAATCGGAAAGGTCAGCGCTGCCCCTTCCCTTCTCCCCCTGTGGGAGAAGGTGGATTGGCGCGCAGCGCCAAGACGGATGAGGGGTGTTGGACGGAGTGCGGAGGGAGCCAAGCTGGAACACCCCTCATCCGACCTCGCTTCGCGAGGCCACCTTCTCCCACAAGGGGAGAAGGCAGAGCAGCGCCAATCCCCTAGATAAATTGCACCTGGACGATCTCGTAGCCCCTGGCGCCGCCCGGTGCGTTGACCTCGATGGCATCGCCGACTTCCTTGCCGATCAGGGCGCGCGCGATCGGCGAGGAGATCGAGATGCGGCCGGACTTCACGTCGGCTTCCTGGTCGCCGACGATCTGGTAGGTCTTTTTCTCCTCGGTATCCTCGTCGACCAGCACCACGGTGGCGCCGAACTTGACCTTGTCGCCGCTGAGCTTGGTGACGTCGATCACCTCGGCCCGCGCGATCAGGTCCTCGAGTTCGTTGACCCGGCCCTCATTGAGGCTCTGTGCCTCTTTTGCCGCGTGATATTCGGCATTTTCGGAGAGGTCGCCATGCGAGCGCGCTTCGGAAATCGCCTCGATGATACGCGGCCGCTCCTGTTGCTGGCGCCAGCGCAGTTCTTCCTTCAATGACGCGAACCCCTCGCCTGTCATCGGGACCTTGTTCATAATGCCTGACCTTTCCTGCCGCCGCCCCCGCAATCGGGAGCGACCTTGTCGATGGTACAAAAAGAAAACGGTCCGGCAGCCTCGGGCTAACGGAACCGTGTCACCACAATTTCGCAAGATATAGCAATCTTCGCGGGTTTTTCACGTCCAAAAAGTCGGTTTTTGAAAAATCATCCACCGATTGCGCGGCTGACCCCACGTCAAGCGGGGGTTTCCAAGATCGTATCGTGTACCGTGATGCCAAATCTCGGTTGTGGCCAACATGTGCAGCACAGCAAAAAACCGGCTGCGATCGCTCACAGCCGGTTATGAGGAGCGTTCCGGAGGATCAGCTCCTCATGAAATGATCGATCTGCTCCGACAGCATGCCGTATTCGCGAGACCCCTTGCCCGTGCGCTTCTCGATCTCGCGGAGCTGTTCCTGGGCGCCGGCAAGATCGCCGATCTGCAGGTGCGCCTCGCCGAGATATTCGCGCACCAGCGTGTAATTCGGGTCGATGCGCAGCGCTTCCTCGTAATAGCCGAGGCCGACGGTGACGCGTCCGGAATGGCGGTGCGAATAGCCGAGATAGTTGAGGATGCGCGGATCCTGCTTGTTGGCGGCGAGGCTGAGCACGGCGATCGCCTCGTCGTAGCGTCCATCCATCGCCAGCGCGCGACCGGCATCGTAGATGCTGTCGTCGTCCAGCATGCCTTGCTTCGGCGAGACGCATTTCTTCTGTTTCTTGTCCCACGCCTCCCCCTTCTTGCACTGGGACTGGCCGCCGCCGCCGCCATTGCCGCCGCCGCCGCCACCACCACCTCCCCCGCCTTCACCAGCCGAAAACGCCGGAGCCGCAATCAGCGGCAGGGCGGCGATGGCCATGGCGTAAATCAGCAATCGTCTGCGCATCGAATTCTCCTTTGAACCTGACAATGCAACACTAACGCCGGCCCAACGCCGTTTCGTCCCGGAAAATGTCATCCTATCTCAAAACCGCGATCTCTCCCAGCAAGGCCATCTTATCCGGGAAGAGAGGGCATCGGAAATCATGCTTCACGATCAACGCCGCCGCGCAAGATAATGTGACGAGCGCTGCAAATCCGCTATCATCGGGCCGACCGAGCACGAAGCAGGGAGACGGCCGGTGCAGCAACGCGTTGAACGAGACTGGGAGCTTTCGATCGGTCCCGACACCGTGCGCCTGTTCATCCTGAAGGCGAAGGCGCTCAGCGCCGCCGTCAACGAAGACTATGCCGACGGCGCCGAGCACGAGGTAGAGCTCGACGGCAACGCGCACGACAACCACCATCATGACGGCCTTGCCGAGGAAAGCTCCGAAGATCTCACCGAAGAAGAACTGCGCGAGCTGATCGACGATCTCAATGTCGACGAAGCGGCCGAACTGATTGCGTTGGCCTGGGTCGGCCGCGGCGACTATGACGCGACGGAATGGACGGACGCGCTGTCCGCCGCCCGCGAGCGCGCCAACAAGCGCACGGCAAAATATCTGCTCGGCATGCCGCTGCTGGCGGACTGGCTCGAGGAAGGCTTGGAAGCGATCGGCGCGTGACGGCGCGGTTACCGATTGTGATCGGCCGCCCCCCTCGCTCAAGGCAACTTCCCTGCATTCTGGCCGTTGCGACGTAATGGCGGCGTTTGGCTTTTTCAGATTGGGCAGATTGCTGCTGGCCGTTGCGGCTACGCCGCTGGCGGGACCCGTTTTAGCCAAGGCACCCGACCTACCGCAAACTGCACCAGTTCCGCAGCTCAACCAGCAAGTCACTCCGCCGCCACCAACCGAGATCCCGGTCCCCGAACCGCGCCCGGAGGATGCTCCGGAGCCGCCGGCGATTGCACCGCAGCCGCCCGAAAAGCCGGCACGGGCTGAGCCGCCGGCAGGCCCACCAGGCGCGCCACCAAACCCGGCCGAGGCAGACGAGAAGGCGGAGCAAAAAATCCTTCCTGATCCTCGATCGGCCGCCATTGCCGGGAGAGAAATGCCGGCCGAGGAATTGGCCTGCCGCAGGCGGCTGAAGTCGATGGGCGTCGATTTCGAGGAGCGCAAGCCAGAGCATGATACGTCAGTCGGTTGCTCGATCCCCTACCCGATCGCGCTGAAGACGCTCGGCAAATCCATCGCCATCGGCCCGGAGCCCGAGCTGAATTGCCAGATGGCGGAAGCGGCCGCCCGCTTTGCTGCGTCCGTCATCCAGCCTGCCGCAAAGGCCGAGTTCGGCGCGGATATTAAATCGATCGGCCAGGCCTCCGCCTTTGTCTGCCGGTCGCGCAATGGCGGCGGCAAATTGTCGGAGCACGCCTTCGGCAACGCGCTCGACATCGCCAGCTTCAAGCTTTCGGACGGGAAGGAGATCGATGTCGGCCCGGCGCCGCCGGAAAAGGACGCGAAATTCCTGAACGCAGTGCGCAAGGCAGCCTGCGGACCGTTCAAGACCGTGCTTGGCCCCGGCAGCGACGCCGATCATTCGCAGCATCTCCACTTCGACCTCGAACCGCGCCGCAACGGTGGTACGTTTTGCCAGTGACCTTAGCCTATGGGGGCGCCGCAATTTGGCCGCAGGCGTGAACGGCGCCGCTGATTTTTCCTTTACTCTTCAGGTTTAGAGTCTGTGCCATCTGGGGACAGGAACCCTTCCGATGGCCGGGCTATTTCGCGCTGCGCTTGCCGCTGTGCGGCACACAGAATGCGCGCGCATAGCCGGCAGGCTTGCCGCCCTGCTTGCCATTGCGGCGGTCTCGGCCTGCAATACCGGCAGCGTGCTGTCGCTGCAGCCGGCCGTCGATGTCGGCAGCCAGACCGCTGCCGTCCCGCCCAATTCCGACCCGCAATATTCCGGCGCGCAAGATTCCGGGCCGCAATATTCGGGTATGCAGCGCCTCGTCCCGTCCAATCCCTTTATGACGGCCGCCTATCCGCGCCTGGACAACCCGATGTCGCCGGCCGAACAGATGCCGGCCACAGAGATCGATTGCCGCAAGGAATTGAAACGCCTCGGCGTCGTCTACACCGACGTTGCGCCGATCCATGAAGGCCAGTGCGGGATCGACTATCCGGTCAAGGTCTCGGCCATCGGCAGTGTCGAGATGAAGCCGGCCGCGACGCTGACCTGCGACATGGCCGCCACCTTTGCCGGCTGGACCAGGAACGAACTCGTGCCGTCGGCCCGCTGGCGCTATTTCTCAGGCGTCAAGACCATCCACCAGGGCTCGAGCTATTCCTGCCGCAGGATTGCCGGCGAAGGTGTTTTGTCGGAACACGGCAAGGGCAATGCGCTCGACGTGATGAGCATCGAACTCAACAATGGCGACGATATCGACGTCCGCAAGCCCGGCCTGTTCGCCTTCCGCACCCGCGGCTTCCTCAACAATGTCCGCGCCGACGGCTGCCAGTATTTCACCACCGTGCTCGGCCCCGGCTACAATTACGATCACCGCAACCATTTCCATTTCGACATCAAGAACCGCAAGAACGGCTATCGCGCCTGCCGCTGATTGCAGCCCCTGCCCAAGACTTGCTGCGCCGGTTAAGATGGTGCGCAGACGCTTGGGTGGTGCCTCTTGAGCCAACGAAGCCTGCGACGACGTGCAACGACCTGGCTGGTGGCATGCTGTGCCGCCTATCTTTCGCTCGCCTATTTCGCCGCGCCTGAGTTCTGGACGTTGCGGGACCGCAATTTTCGCAATCAGCAATTCGAGATGGTGACGCACACGCCGCAAGGCATTCCGGGCGATCCGATCAATGTCGGCCTTGTCGGCACCAAGAAGGAGCTTGTCCATGCTTTTGCCGTCGCCGGCTGGGATACGGCAGACGCCATCACGCTGAAGACGGCCATCGAAATCGGCGAAAGCGTGCTGTTTGACCGCCCCTATCCCGACGCGCCGGTCAGCCGGCTGCTGTTCGAAGGCCGCGCCCAGGACCTCGCCTTCGAAAAGCCGGTCGGTGACAGCGCCGACCGGCGCCACCATGTCCGCTTCTGGCAGACCGATGCGACCGGAGACGACGGCCGGCCGCTCTGGCTCGGCTCGGCAAGCTTCGACCGCGGCGTCGGCCTCAGCCATGACACCGGCGCGATCACTCATCACATCGGCCCCGACATCGACGCCGAGCGCGATGGGCTGATGCGCGACCTCTCCGCCGCCGGCATGCTGATCTCGACCAGCGAGATACCAGGCGTCGGCGCCACAAAGGCCGGGCGCAACGGCGAAGGCGATCCCTATTTCACCGACGGCAAGACCATCATCGGCGTCCTGCTGCAACTGCCGTAGGCGCGCGATCAGCCTTCCCGTCTGACAGCCATTTCGTCCCGACGGGGTCAGGGCATGGTGATCACGATCTTGCCGAACGGTCCCGTCTCCAGACGCTCAAATGCCTGCGGCACCTCGTCGAAGCCAAACACCTTGTCGATTACCGGCTTGATGGCAAGCGTCTCGATCGCCTGGTTCATTCGCTCGAAAGCGCGACGGTGGCCGATCGATATGCCTTGTACGACGATCCGGTTGCGCAGGAACGGAATGATCGGGAAGCTGAGTTCCATGCTGCCGAGAAGGCCGATAACCGACAGCCTGCCGTCGGCACCCAGCGCATTGAGCGAGCGCCGCGCATTGTCGCCGCCGACCATTTCCAGCACATGGCTGACGCCGGCCCCGTTTGTCAGTTCGCGCGCCGCCTCGTCCCATGCCGGCTGGCTGCGATAATTGATCCTCTTCCAGGCGCCGAGCGCCTTCGCCCGCTCGAGCTTCTCGTCGCTGCTCGAGGTGATGATGGTGCGCAGGCCGAAGGCGGCGGCAAATTGCAGCGCAAACAGCGACACGCCGCCGGTGCCTTGGATGAGAACGGTTTCGCCCGGGATCGACTTGGCCGCCTCGACCAGCGCGAACCACGCCGTCAGCGCCGCAATCGGCAGCGTCGATGCCTCGACGTCGCTGAGCGACGGCGGCGCCGCCACGGCGGCATCCTCATGAAAAAGCACATGCTCGGACAGCATGCCGGGCAGTGACGAACCAAGCGTATGCTTGTGCAGCACCGGCGGGGCGTCGCCGTCCGGCCAGTCGGCGATCACCTGGCCGAGCACGCGCTGCCCGATGCCGAAGCGGCTGACTTCGCTGCCGGTGACGACTACTTCGCCTACCGCGTCCGATGTCGGCACGAACGGAAAGCTGAGGTCCGGTATCAGCACGCCATCGACGATCATCCTGTCCTTGTAATTCAGCGATACCGCTGTGACGCGTACCAGGAGATCATGCGGCCCGGGTTGGGGCAGCTTTCCATCAGCCGGCTTCAACCTGGACAGGCCGAAACCGTTCATCTGCCAGGATCTGTTTTCGGTGCTCATTTGGTTCGCGCTCCGTGGTTGATGATTGCGCGAGACATTTACGCCGTTTCACTATGGAGAAAAGTGCTTCCATGTGGCATGTTCTTCAACAGATTAAGGAGCAAAACTCTACAATAGGAGCGCTTCATTGGAATCGGCCAATTTGCAAGGCATCGTCGCATTCGTTCACGCGGTGGAGGCCGGCAGCTTCACCGGCGCTGGCGCACGGCTGCATGTCACCAAATCGGCGGTCGGCAAGTCGATCGCGCAGCTGGAACAGCGATTGGGCGTCCGCCTGCTCAACCGCACCACCCGCAGCCTCAGCCCGACCAGCGAGGGCCTGAGCTATTACGAAGCCTGCGTCAGGGCACTGGCCGAGATCGAAGCCGCCCGGTCGCTGTTGGCTTCCCGCAAGCAGGTGCCTTCCGGGCGGCTGCGCGTCGACCTGCCTTTGGCCTTCGGCCGGCGGTGCGTCGCCCCGCTGCTGTTCGACATTTCCAAAAAATTCCCGGACCTGACGATGGAAATCTCGTTCAACGACCGGCGCGTCGACCTGATCGAGGAAGGCATCGACCTGGCGGTGCGTATGGGCGACCTCGACGACAGCTTGTCGATCGCCGCGCGCCGCATCTATGCCCAAAGTTCGGCCATCTGCGCCGCCCCCGCCTATCTCGACGCCCATGGCAGGCCGCTATCGATCGAGGACCTGGCCAGGCACAGCCTCATCGGCTACGGCCGCGACGGCACGGTCCATCCCTGGACCGTCAGGCATGTCGACGGCCGTCTCGAAAAATTCGCGCCCAAGGCGCGGCTGGTGCTCGGCCATGGCGAACCGATGCTCGATGCGGTACTGGCCGGCTGCGGCATCGTCTATCTGCCGACATGGCTGACGGCCGACTGCATCAGGCGCGGCGAGCTCGAAATGGTTCTGTCGGACTGTCTTGTCGAAAACACCGTGGTGCATGCCATCTGGCCGGTAACACGCAATCTCGCGCCAAAGGTGCGCGTCGTCATCGACGCCCTGATCGAGCATTTTGCCGCGCCGCCCTGGGATGCGGCATGGGTGCCGCCTGATTGCCGGGCTCGCTAAATTTAAAAAGCGCGACCGTCCTATTTTCGAAAACCGCGCGGCAATGCTATGGACCCGGCATGCTTTATGCTGAAATTGCCATCGTGGTCGTCCTCATCTGCGTGAACGGCCTTCTGTCGATGTCCGAGCTCGCCATCGTCTCGTCGCGGCCGGCGCGCCTCAAGACGATGATCGACCGCAACGTCAAGGGCGCCGGCCGGGCCCTGGCGCTCGGCGCCAATCCGGGAAAATTCCTGTCCTCGGTGCAGATCGGCATCACTTTGGTCGGCGTCTTGTCCGGTGCCTTTTCCGGCGCCACGCTCGGCGAGCGGCTGGCCACCTCCCTGGCGTCGGCCGGCATCCGCGAAAGCCTCGCCGATCCGCTCGGCGTCGGCATCGTCGTCGCCCTCATCACCTATGGCTCGCTGATCATCGGCGAACTGGTGCCCAAGCAGATCGCATTGCGCGACCCCGAACGGGTAGCCGTCAGGGTCGCCCCGGCAATGACTATCCTCGCCAGCGTCTCGGCGCCGCTGGTCTTCCTGCTCGATTTTTCCGGCCGCGCCCTCCTGTGGCTGCTTGGCCAGCGCGGCCAGAGCGAGGATAAGGTCACCGACGAGGAGATCAAGATGCTGGTCGCCGAAGCCGAGCACCACGGCACCATCGAATCCGACGAACGGCGGATGATCGCCGGCGTCATGCGGCTCGGCGACCGTGCCGTGCGCGCGGTGATGACGCCGCGCACCGAGGTCGACTGGATCAATCTGCAATCCGACGAGGCGGCCATCAGGAAGCTGCTGATGGACACCCAGCATTCGCGCCTGCCGGCCGGCGACGGCGGCGTCGACGCCATGATCGGCGTCGTCCAGACCCGCGACGTGCTGGCCGCAATGCTCGGCGGCCGCGCTCTCGACCCGCGCCGGCACGTGCGCGCCGCGCCAATCGTGCATGACCAGGCCGACGCGCTGGACGTGCTTGCGACGCTGAAGGAATCCGACGTCCCGATGGCGCTGGTGCATGACGAATACGGCCATTTCGAAGGCATCGTCACCCCGGCCGACATACTGGAAGCGATCACCGGCGTCTTCCGTTCGGATCTCGACGCCGGCGACGAGGAAAACGCCGTCAAGCGCGAGGACGGCTCATGGCTGCTCGCCGGCTACATGCAGGCCGACGAGATGGCAGAGGTCCTCGGCATCGACCTGCCTGAGAGCCGCGACTACGAAACCGTCGCCGGCTATGTGCTGTCGCATTTGCACCATCTGCCGGCGACCGGCGAATGTGTCGACGCGCAAGGCTGGCGCTTCGAGGTCGTCGACCTCGACGGCCGCCGCATCGACAAGCTCATCGCCACCCGCCTGCCCGGCCGCCACCGCGAGGTCGTGCGGTAACGATCGACGCGACTTATGGGCTATATGCTCGCGGCGACACCGCTCGCACAGTCAAAGTTGATTGGGAATACCGCCTATGGTCGACCACCTTTTCGCCGACCCATATCTCGCTGCCGTCTACGACGCCTGGCACCCGAGATCTGCGCGCGACGACTATGATTTCTACCTGCCCCGCATTCTAACAGCAGACGCGGTGCTTGATGTCGGATGTGGAACGGGCACCCTCCTTCACGAGGCACGCCTGGCCGGACATTCAGGGCGGCTCTGCGGCATCGACCCAGCACCCGGCGTGTTGAATCGCGCACGAACGCGCGCGGATATCGAATGGGTTCTCGGCCATCTCCAATCGGCCGGCTGGACAGCCGAGTTTGATCTCATTGTGATGACGGGGCACGCATTCCAGGCCCTTGTCAGCGACGAAGACCTGAGGGATTTCATGGCGGCTGTCCGACACGCCCTTGTGCCAGGCGGATGCTTCGCGTTCGAAACGCGGAACCCTTCGGCGCGGGCGTGGGAGCACTGGACACCCGAAAATGCGGTCGTCGTTGAGCTGCCTGACGGGTCGCTGGTGCAGATCACAACAGAGGTGATCATGCCGTTCGATGGACAGACGGTGACATTCACCCACAGGTTCGGCGGAAAGCATCCGAGCCTTCCGCAAGTTAGTCGCAGCACCTTGCGATTCCTCGAGACGGACGCCTTATCGAGCCTGCTGGGGAACGCGGGGCTACGAATCGAACAGCAATTCGGCGGCTTTGACGGCAGCCCACTTGGCCCTTCGAGCCCAGAGATCATCACGTTCGCGACGAGATGAAAAGGAGCATCCGCTCTCCAGCCCTGCAAGCAACGACAACTCGCGGACCCATTGCGGACGTGGAGCCGTATTTCGCGGGGACTGCCGCCGACCGTAGGTCAGAGCCAAGCTTGGCAATCGCAGGGCTCAGCGATCAATCGATTGCCTCGATGCCTTGTGCCTTCAGCCGTTCGAGATGGTCCTTCATCTCTTTCAGCCGCTCGGGGGAGTGGCCCTGCCACTCGGTGACCTCGCCCGTGATCCTGAGCGGCTCGCGGCAGCGATAGGACTGCGTCGGATTGCCGGGAAATTTCTTGTCCGTAAGATTGGGGTCGTCCATGATCGGGCCGGTTGGTTCCACGATGTAGATCCTTTCGCGTCCGTCACCGGCGGCCAGTTCTGCACCCCAGATAGCCGCATCCAGAGTGCAGGTTAGATAGACCCAGGCTGCCTGCTTTCGCGCCCCGTAATTGGAGCTGTAACCGGCTTCGATCAGGTCTCCCGGTTTAAGGTCGGCCCGGGTGCCGTGGTAGAATTGGCGCGGGTCGTCGGTGGCTGTCATCGGCTCGCTACTCATCCTCGCTGTCTCAGGCGTCATGGTGTCGTGGTGCGCACTATTTCATGCACGTCATCGAATCAACCGTCTGTCCGTGCGGTTATCGGACGTCCCCCCATTCCGTCATCCCGCCCAAAGCACGCTTTCGGTCGGCTGCCGGTGCGGGTATTATCGGCGCACTGCATGTTACCGAGGTGGAAAATGGATCTGCAAGCCTTCAGGGATTCGATTGCAAAACCACAGCCGCCAGCCGGCTTGAGCCCTGCCCTGCAGGGGCTGTGGTGGGATGCAAAGGGCGATTGGGCTAAGGCGCACGAGTGCGCGCAGCAGCGCGACGATACGGCGGGCATGCACGTGCATGCCTATCTCCACCGCAAGGAAGGCGACCAGTCGAATGCGGAATATTGGTATCGCCGCAGCAACGCGGCGCCGTCGACCTTAACGCTTGACGAGGAATGGCAAGAGTTGGCACGTACACTTTTGCAGCAAAGCTGACGCTTGCTCAGTCATCGTAAAATAGCCGGTCCTGCATCCACTCTCCGGGGTTTCAGCTGGCGCCCTGTGGCTTGTCCCTGCCGTTCCATTCCGCATTGCGCGCCTGCGCCTCTTCGGCGATCAGCTTGAACTCCCGCATCTTCGCAGCTTCGATGGCGAATGCGCGGCTTGGCAGGACGCCAGGGTCCTCCTGACTGTTCTGAAACTGAAAACGGGCCTCCAGTTCGGCCCATATTCGCTCGGGTGCCGTATCCTTGCTGGCAAGCAGTGCAACGACCAGCGCCAGAGTCTCGCGCTGGGCGTTCAGCCGCCCTTCGATCTCTTCATTCGGCAATTCGGACATGCGGGTCGCTTCCGGTTTCTGGCTCAACGGCAAAATCGCACCCTTGTTCCGGAACTCGGGGCTGGCGCGGTCCGGCTGGGCAGCAGATGCTCGCAATCGCAATCGAGATGATCTCTCCTCCTCGATCCTGTTGACTCGGGCCGATGGCACTTCTCGCGCCGCTTGCGTCCAGCCTCTTCGAATGCAGCATGCGGACAAATCTTGAGAGCCTGAAGCGAATTCTCGAGACCGCAGCAGGTGATGCTTTGTTGCAGACTGACCCGCAGCCGACGCTCGGCGGTCTGTCCCGCAACGATCAAAGCCTGTCATCGAGAACGACCATAGGCTGCTGCGAGCACCGGAACAGCTGAGAAGCCTTGGCGTTGTTGGCATCTGGGATCTCGAGCGGACGCTATGAAACCTTCTGATTTTTAAGCCGTTATCGCCGGATGCCCGAGGCTAAATTTAAGCTGAAATCGGTTGACGGCGCCCAATCGCGCGATGCCGAGAAGTCGCGCCGCGAGAAGCAGTCGACTGTCGAAGTCGCGTCCGAGGTCGTCGGCGAGCCCGCGCCGCCGCCGGATGTCACCGAACCCGATCCTGAGCTGACACCTGAAGAGGCCGAGCGGGCGCGCAAGAGATACCTGCTTAAGCGCTTCTGGATCAGCGCGCGCGGTTACTGGAGCGGCAGTGGCGACAGGGTCGCCTGGCCGTTGACGATCGGGCTGTTGGTCCTGATCGTCGCCAATGTCGGCTTCCAGTATGGGATCAATGTCTGGAATCGCGCAATTTTCGACGCCATTGAGCAACGCAATGCCCACACCGTATATTGGCTGAGCGCCGTATTCCTGCCACTCGTGCTCGGAAGCGCCAGCCTTGTGGTGGCACAAGTCTTCTTTCGCATGAGGATACAGCGTCGCTGGCGGTCCTGGCTCACCACCGCGGTCATCGCGCGCTGGCTCGCAAGCGGCCGCTACTATCAGCTGAACCTCGTCGGCGGCGATCATAGCAACCCCGAAGCCCGCATCGCCGAGGATTTGCGGATTGCCACCGAATCGCCCGTCGATTTCATCGCCGGTGTCATCGTCGCATTTCTGTCGGCCTCGACCTTCATCGTGGTGCTCTGGACGATCGGCGGCGCCCTGACCCTGACGATTGCAGGTTCGACCGTCACCGTTCCCGGCTTCCTGGTCATCACCGCAGTGCTCTATTCCGCGATCACGTCCACTTCGATGGCGGTCATTGGCCGCCATTTCGTCCACCTCTCCGAGGGAAAAAATCAGGCGGAAGCCGAGTTCCGCTACACGCTGACGCGCGTGCGGGAAAACGGCGAGAGCATCGCATTGCTCGGCGGCGAGGAGGAGGAGCGCAGCGGCATGGACAAGACATTTGCCCATGTGCTCAGGCAATGGGCGCTCCTTGCAGGCCAGCACATGCGCACGGCGCTGGTGTCTCAGGGGTCGAGCCTGTTTGCGCCTGTCGTGCCGGTCTTGCTTTGCGCTCCAAAGTTCCTCGAAGGCAGCATGACACTTGGACAGGTCATGCAGGCTGCCTCGGCCTTTGCCATCGTGCAGGGCGCGTTCGGATGGCTGGTCGACAACTATCCCCGTCTCGCCGATTGGAACGCCTGTGCACGGCGCATCGCCTCGCTGATGATGTCGCTCGACGGGCTCGAGCGGGCGGAACAGAGCAACACGCTGGGACGCATAAAGCGCGGCGAGACCGGCGGCGATGCGATGCTCAGCCTGAACAATCTCTCCGTGTCGCTCGACGACGGCACCGCCGTGGTCAAGGAAACCGAGGTCGTGATCGAACCAGGCGAGCGGGTGCTCGTCGCCGGCGAATCCGGCTCGGGCAAGAGTACGTTGGTGCGGGCCGTCGCGGGTCTGTGGCCATGGGGTAGCGGCAGCGTCAACATCCGCGCCGACAGACGGTTGTTCATGTTGCCGCAACGGCCCTACATCCCGACCGGGACGCTTCGCCGCGCTGTCGCCTATCCAGGCGCCGCCGACAACTGGACGCTGGATAAGATCAAGGCTGCCCTCGACAAGGTGGGACTCGACTACCTCAACGACCGGATCGAGGAGGACGCGCCATGGGACCAGACCTTGTCGGGTGGCGAAAAGCAGCGCCTCGCCTTCGCGCGTCTTCTGCTGCACCGCCCCGATATCATCGTGCTGGACGAGGCAACGTCGGCACTCGACGAGAAGAGCCAGGACAAGATGATGGAGATGATTATTCGCGAATTGCCGAAGGTCACCATCATAAGCGTAGCGCACCGCGCCGAGCTGGAGGCCTTCCACAGCCGCAAGATCACATTGGAGCGGCACAAGGGCGGCGCAAAACTTGTCAGCGATATCGAACTCGTCCCGCGCAAGGACAGACGGAACTTGCTCATGCGCCTTCTGAGGCAACGGCGCGCCAACGGAAAGCCAGCGCGACCTTGAGCAAAGCGGCGCTGCCCTACGCAAAGAGTGAGGCCGCCGGTCGGAGCAGGCGGACCATCGCCGGTTCGAGTCACTGCCCGCATCTGGTCCTGAAAGCACCAGCCGTGGTACCTTGATTCCGGGCAGCTGCTGCTGCCGGAACGTCGATGGCACGAGCGCATTTCCATGTCCGGTGCAACGCCGAGGCCAGCTGTGAAAAACCCGGGTTGATTTCAAAAGCCCCGATTGATTTCGAAAGCAAAGGGACCAGCAATGACAATCGCCAAGAACACGATCTGCCTTTGGTACGACAAGGACGCCGAGGCTGCGGCCCGCTTCTATTCCGAGATTTTTCCCGACAGTTCGGTGAAATCCGTCCACCGCGCTCCCAGCGACTACCCGTCCGGCAAGGCAGGCGACGTGCTGACGGTCGAGTTCACGGTCGCCGGCATCCCCTGTCTCGGCCTCAATGGCGGGCCCGCGTTTAAACACAACGAAGCCTTCTCCTTCCAGATCGCCACCGACGATCAGCAGGAGACCGACCGCTATTGGAACGCCATCGTCGGCAATGGCGGCCAGGAAAGTGCCTGCGGCTGGTGCAAGGACAAATGGGGCATCTCCTGGCAAATCACGCCGCGCGTGCTGACCGAAGCGATGGCCGCCGGCGGCGATGAAGCAAAGCGCGCATTCGAGGCGATGATGGAGATGAAGAAAATCGACGTTGCAGCGATCGAGGCGGCGCGGCGCGGCTGACAGTTCGGGGGTGGCCCGACGCGAAAAGATCAGGGCAGAGCGGCCGGAAATGCTGCCGGCCCATCATCTCCAGGCAGGCGTGCGATGGTGCTGAACTGCGCTGCGTTTTACGACGCCGAACTGCGACGGCACAACGAGGTCTTCAGGGCTGCGGTCAAGGTGGGAACGCGCGATCGCGTGCTCGATATCGGATGCGGTTCGGGACAATCCTCTCGTGATGCTGCCCGTGTCGCGGTGGAAGGCAGCGTGCTCGGCGTGGACGTATCGGCCGAGATGCTCGAGATCGCCCGGAAGTGTAGCGCGAAAGAGGGATTGCGAAACGTCGCCTTTGAGCGCGGCGATGCGCAATTGCTGGTATTTCCGCCTGCCGGCTTCGATCTGTGCATTAGTCGATTTGGAGTGATGTTCTTTGCCGATCCGGCGGCGGCGTTCGCCAATATCGCCCGGGCGATGCGACCAGGGGCACGTCTTGTGTGGATGGTATGGCGATGCCAGGACCGTAACGAGTGGGCAACTGCCATTCAGCGGGCAATTGCGCTGGGGACCGCCATATCGGGGGGCGCCGCCACCCCGTTTTCGCTTGGCGACCCCGCCATCACCGCGGAGATCTTGCGTGCATCCGGTTTTGTTTCGGTCGACTTTGCCGAAGTGCATGAGCCGGTCTTCTACGGCCAGGACGTCGATGTGGCCTATGACGCTTTGCTTGGCCTGCAACTGGTCAAGGATCCGCTCGCCCGCGCAGATGTGGATGTCGACGCGCCGCTGCGGCGGTTGCGCGATCTGCTCGACGCGCATTTGACCGCGGACGGTGTGCTTTTCGACTCGCGTGCCTGGATCGTCACCGCGTTTCGGGCGAGCCGATGGTGACTGCGCGATGTAGACGATCCTGTTCTCTCGGCCTTCCCGTCAGTCCATTTGCGGCGCGACTTCTGAGAGCAGCCAATCCCGAAAAGCCTTGACTTTGCGCTGACGGATCGCCTCTGGCGGGTAGACGAAATAGAAGCTGGAGGGGGATTTCAGGGCGTGGCCGAAGGGGCGGACGAGCCGCCCGGCGGCAAGGTCGGCCGCAACGAGCATGGTCCGGCCGAGCACCACCCCCTCGCCTTGTGCGGCCGACTCCATGGCAAAGGTGGCAGAGTCAAAGGTAATCCCGCTCTGCGGGTCCACGCCCTCGACCCCGGCGCTTGCCAGCCAGGTCGCCCAGTCGATCGGAAAGCTGTCACGGATCAGCGTGTGGTGTTTGAGGTCCTGAGGCGTGCGGAGCGGATGTGCACCCTCAAGAAGCTTTGGGCTGCACACTGGAAACACCTCCTCGCCGGTGAGGAATTCCGACGTGAGCCCCGGATAGTTTCCGCTGCCATAACGGACGGCGACATCGATGCCGTCGCCGAGGAAGTTGGTCAGCTTCCCGCTTGTCGAAACCCGCACATCGACGTCGCCATGCGCACGGTGAAAGCGATAGAGGCGCGGCACCAGCCATCTCCCCGCGAAGCCATCGGAGGTGCTGACGTTCAATGTCGAGCTTGAATAGCGGGCTGTTGCTGCAGCGGTGGCGGTGGCCAACTGGGCGAGCGCCTCGCGCACCGCCCGCGCATAGGGCTCGCCAACGGCTGTCAGACTCACCGAACGCGTACCGCGCTCGAACAGCTGCACACCGAGCTGATCCTCAAGATTCTTGATCGCCCGGCTGATCGCACCGTGGGTGACATGAAGTTCCTCTGCCGCCTTGGAGAAACTCAACAGGCGCGCCGCGGCCTCGAAACTTGGCAAGGTGGTGAGGGGAGGCAGCTTCCGGGGCATGGATCGATACCTGTACGTGTGAGTGATGCTCACAAATTGTCGCCGATAAGTCGTTTGTCGTCCAGGCCAGAAGCCGGCATATTTGCTCGCGTAATCAGTCATTCACCGCCGCTGCAAAAAGGAGAGTTTGATGTGACTGATACTCTCGCTGACGAAAGTCGCGGGGCAACTGCTGAAACCAAAACTGCCGCCACTCTGGGAGAGCACCATGAACGCCAAACGAGTTGAACCCATCGTCGACGTACTGACCGGCATGGCCGGCCGCATCCTCGCCTCGAGCAGCCGGCGCCGGACCGGGCGGCAGATTGCACGCTTCTCGACCCGCCGGCTCGAAGACCTCGGATTTGCCCGCGACTGGGACGGCTCGGTCTATCGGCCGTCGGACTACCGCTAGCCTGAACGAAAGCAACAGCGGACAGGCTCTTCGCCAAAGATCGCTGTCGCAAGGAATTAACGGAGAACGGACATGGCCACCATCCACCCATTCCTCTGGTTCAACACCGATGCGGAGCAAGCTCGCGATTTCTATCTCTCGGTCTTCAAGAACAGCAAAGCGCTCCAGACCATCGAATACACCGACTGGGTGTCCGGAACCAACAAGACGGTCCCGCATGCCACCTTCGATTTCGAGCTCGAAGGACTGCACCTTACTGCGCTCAATGCCGGGCCGCAGCCGCCCTTCAACGAGCGGCTCTCGCTCTACATCGAGACCAAGGACCAGGCCGAGACCGACTACTACTATGAGGCGCTCACCGCCGGCGGCGGCAGGGAACAACCCTGCGGCTGGCTCACCGACAGATACGGCGTCTACTGGCAGGTCATCCCGGAAATCCTGCCGCGGCTCAGTGCCGATCCGGACCGCGAAAAGGCCAACCGCGTCCGGCAGGCGATGTATGGGATGCGCAAGATCATCATCGCCGAGCTCGAAGCCGCCTACGCCGGCAAGGCCTGACCCTCACCGCAATCGCAACGAACGGAGAACCCTCATGACATCGCTCGTGGACAGGAAAGTCATCGTCGTCGGCGGTAGTTCCGGCATCGGTCTCGGCGTCGCGGAAGCTGCTCTCAACGGCGGAGCGAAGGTCGTGATCGTCGGACGCTCGCCCGAGAAACTGCTGGCTGCCGAACGGACGCTCAATGCGGGCCGCGTGACAAGCGTGGTCGCCGACATGACCGACGAAGCGGACGTCGCTCGCCTGTTCGACGAGGTCGGTCCCTTCGATCACCTCGTATCGACCGCCGGAACACTGCCGCCCGGCGATCCCATCGGCAGTACCGACATGGAGGCTGTGCGAGGCTTCGTCGATAACAAGCTGATCGGCGCCGTCTTGCTCTCCAAGCACGCTGTGCGCACCCTGAAAGCCGGCGGCTCGATGACCTTCACCTCGGGAATAAATAAGGATCGGCCGCCGGTGCCGGGAGGCTCGGTCGTCTCCGCGATTGCCGGTTCATTCAGCTACTTCGCCCGCGCCCTGGCGCTCGAACTGGCCCCGACGCGCGTCAATGTCGTGTCGCCCGGATGGGTCGACACACCGATGTGGGACATTGTTGGAGAAGCCAAATCCAGCTTCTTTGCCGACATGGCTGCCCGGTTGCCATCGAGAAAAATTCCGACCGCTGCGGACGTCGCCGCCGCCTACCTCTACCTCATGGAAAGCGACTTCACCACCGGCGAGACGATCCGCATCGATGGCGGCCATAACCTGATCTAGCCGCCATTTGCACGCCGCCTGAATGGGTTGAGCCGGCATGACTGCTAGTCCGGTGCACTGCTGCCGAAGGCGACGAACGCCACGGGTCATGCCGGCGTCGCTCAATCGGGGTTTACATCGGCAGCCAGGTCCCTAGTTTTAGCGTTTCGCGCCGCGCACCTAAGTGTGTGGATGATCGAGGACGGGACCGTGAGCTCTGGCCGGCCCCTCGAAACTTTCAAAGGATGGCTATCATGACACAGGCCAAGAATGGCGACACCGTGCGCATCAATTACAATGGCCGCCTGGCTGACGGCACTCAGTTCGATTGTTCCGGCAACGAACCGCTGCAATTCACGTTGGGTGAAGGACAAGTGATCGCCGGTCTCGAAACCCATGTCGAAGGTATGGAGGTGGGCGCGAAAAGCACCGTCACCATTCCCGCCGAGGCCGCCTATGGCCCCCACCGCCCCGAAGCGGTCATGACCGTCGAACGCGCCCGCGTACCAGACAACATCAATGTCGATATCGGCGCTCGATTGCAGGTCAGAACCCCGGAAGGGCGCCCGATGCCGGTAACAGTCGTCGGCGTGGACGACACCAGCGTCAAGCTCGACGGCAATCATCCGTTGGCCGGACGCGATCTCGTGTTCGACGTTGAACTGGTCGAGATCGTTCAGGCGGCGTAGGGCACGGCAAAGCGCGTAACGGCCATGATTTTCGGGTGACGCATTTCGACCGGCGGTTCCGGCGGTGCGTCACCTGTCGGAGGGAAAGACCGCGACGGCGGAAATCGTGTTGCACCACCCATAGAGACATTCGGCATCTGGAATGTCCAATTCAGCGTCGCAGTCTCGAGGACCTGTGGAAGGGTAGTGTCTCAGTTTGAAATTTAGCCGTCCCCGCCTTTGGCGACCATGCGGTCAAGGACGCGCCCGAGGATGGTAGCGATCTCTTCCATCCCCATTCTCTTGGCCAGCGGAATCAGGACGAGCAGTTCCAAAATCAACAGTGCGATTGGCCCGCCGAACGTCGGCATGAGCGTGAAGAAAACAACGTCCAGCAACATCACGGCTATGACGATGAAGATAAATCGTTCTTCAAGCCGAGCGTCGCGTTCATGCGCAAGCTTCGCCTGCAATTCTTCAATTTGTTTGTCTTTGGGTGATGGCTCGGACGATACCAGAGCGCCAAAGCCTTTGCCGACCACTGGCGGGTCGGCTTCACTCCCCATTGTCCAGTTCCCGATACTCGTTCAAGATATCCGCATTCGGGATTACGCAATGGCGCATCCCAGGAATGTAATTCTTAGCCCACGCGCCATCTTTCCGATGCGTGGCATTAACGAGCCGCCCCGGCCCCAATTTTCCAAGATCCCTGCAAGCCTCGTCTAGGATCGCCCTCTCAGGGCCCGGGTTTAAATCGCCAATCCCGTAGAAAATATTGTCCACCCGGTCTGCGCCAAATATCTTAAGGCGCTGATAGAGGTCAGGGTGGACGGGTCCGTACTCCCATGCCTCAAAGTGCCCATCGACCAGTGGCTCGCCAGTTCACAAACGGCTGTCACTATGTTAAGTAGCGACAGCCGTAGTGATTTGGTGGAGCGCTCGACAGGACTCGAACCTGCGACCGGGAAGCTACGAAACTCCAGCTCTATCCAACTGAGCTACGAGCGCGAAGCGGACGGCCCGAAAGCCGCCCGCCCGATGTTGCCGACCTAAAGCCGCTGCGTTTCCTGCCAGGGATCGCGCAGCGGCTTTTCTATTTGGAAGGGCCGCAGCCGCCGGTCGGCGTCACGCTTTGGCCCCGCACTCTTCTGGACATGACATCCTCCTTATGATTCTTGCATGGTAGTCGCCTTCTCGCCGCCGCGCAAGCCCCCTACTGAGTTAGCAGTTAGCGTTCTTCTCTTGATTTTTCTCTTTAGATGAGAGATAAGGTCGATAACAAAACAGGAGAACGACAATGGCAAAGGTGCGCAGCCCGAACTATCCGAACACCGATTTGACAGCGGCGCTAGCGATGGCCCGCACGCTTTACGAAAAAGACCACCGGAACAAGGTTCCCCAGATCGTCGTTGCGCAACATCTTGGGCATGAGGGACTGAGCGGCCCGGCGCTGGGAAAGATCGGTGTCCTTAGGGCCTACGGCCTACTGGAAGGCAGCGGCGACGAACTCCGCCTCACCGACGATGCCGTTGCCGCACTGATGGCCCCACCTGCGTCGCCGGATAGGCGCGACGCACTGGAACGCCTTGCATGGCGTCCGGCTCTATTCCGGGAAATCCGAAAGGAGATGCCAGGCATGCCCAGCGAACCCAATCTGCGATACTGGCTTGCTAAACGAGGATTTGCCCCTGATGCCGTCGCGAAAGCCATAAAGGCTTACCTCGGAACTTTGCGGCTTGTACCGGATTCGGTGGGGAGTTATAATCCCCCGGAACAAGGTTCGGATGAGGAAATAGACATGCAGGTCGAAGAGACTCCCGCGCCAGAAACGACACGCAAGCAGTCATGGCTTCTAGAGGCGGCTCGACGGGCCGGCACCGTCGAAGCCAACCCCGGCACCCGAAAGGAAGTGATCACCCTTGACGAAGGCGACGTGACGATAGTTTTCCCTGAGAACTTGTCGTCAGCAAGCTTTGCCGATCTAGAGGATCATTTGAAGCTGTTCATTCGGAAGATGCAGCGCCGCGCCAGTACCGCCGCGCAGCAAGCATCACATGAACCGATGACGGACGAAGAAAAGGACTCCTACCAGTAGTCCTACTTTTTCCAACGGCTTGCAGCGGCCTTACGCGCGATCTCGGCGCGACGCTCTGGCGTCATGTTCTCGGCGCGCTTCTTTCCGCCCTTGGCACCAAGAGCTTTCGCGGCAGGGTCTTTGCCGTCGTCAATCACATCGTCGGCTTCCTCGCCTGTCGCGATGCGCATGACGCGGACGGCGTTGCCGATCACGTCGGCGGGGCGTTTCTGGCCTTTAGGTCCGGTAGGCATTTCTAGTTCTCCGCATGGCTAAAAACGACAGCGCCGTTGTCCTTACGAACTTCAACGGACACGATTCCATCGTCGCCCTTTCGGGTCTGGAACATGGAGGTAGCGTGGTCTTTGGCCGCCTTCTCGGCGTCGAAGATCACCTTATCGATGATGCCCTGTCTTCCATACCAGATGACAGTGTAGGCCACTTGTCGCCCTATGCTTTCCGCTAAGCATATAGGCGCTTTCGCCTAGGCGAGCAAACCGGGATAGGCGCTTTCGCATATTTCAAATTTCAAACTGAGACACTACCTTTGGAAGACCTCGCTTGACAGCCGACTTCTCGTGACAGCAAAGTCTCGTGATGCGGGCGATTGGTTGGAATAGAATTGCGCGTGCCGGGGCAATCGTGCTGATGATTGGCACAAATGTTCCTGCGCCGGCACGTTCCGACTCGCTCCTTCTCACAAGCCCGTCCCAGCCAGCCAATGTCGGCGATGCGATGCTGGCGGCTGCCAATTATCATGATTCCGGCGACTATG
This sequence comes from Mesorhizobium sp. M0408, assembly GCF_040321495.1. Classification (NCBI taxonomy): domain Bacteria; kingdom Pseudomonadati; phylum Pseudomonadota; class Alphaproteobacteria; order Hyphomicrobiales; family Phyllobacteriaceae; genus Mesorhizobium; species Mesorhizobium sp. M0408. Next base: position 41,373 of record NZ_JAMYRO010000006.1, read on the forward strand.
ACCGCGACCTTGCCGCTGTGGCGAAGCAGGCAGGCGACTGGGTCATCAAGCGCGCAATGGAGGTGCCTCGCCCCGCACTGGTGCTCGATATCGACGAGACGGCTTTGGCCAACTGGGAAGTGATCACACGTGACAATTTCGGCCGCCCGATCGGCGGCGCCTGCGACATCGCAATCGATGGTCCCTGTGGCTGGGCCGCCTGGGATCAGCTTGCGAAGGATCCGGCCATCGACGCCGTGCTGGAGGTTTTCCGGCAGGCGCGAACGGCGAAAGTCGCGGTGTTCTTCATCACCGGACGTCCGGAGGACCAGCGTCAGGCAACCGAACAGAACCTGCAGTCGGCCGGCTATGCCGGCTACGAGCACCTTTACATGGTCCAGCCTGGGGCCAAATACGGCTCCGCCGCAGATTTCAAGTCACCCATAAGGGCCGAAATCGAAAAGGCCGGCTACACGATAATTGCCAATGTCGGTGACCAGCCATCCGACCTGTTCGGCGGGCATGCCGAGAGGCTGTTCCTGCTGCCAAATCCGTTCTACCGGGTTCGCTGACGGCCTGTACGGCACAACCCCGGATCCTTGCGGAGCACCTACTAAGGTATCAAGACGACCTTGCCGGTCGCGCCGCGCTCCTCCAGCAGGCGATGCGCCTGGCTGGCCTGGTCGAGCGGGAAGCGGCCACCTTTGGTCACCACAAGCTGACCACCAGCGGCCAGATCGAAAAGCTCCAAAAGGCCGTCACGGAGCCCGTCCCTAGACAGCAACGGCAGCAGGGCAAAACCCTTCAGCGACTGGTTGCGGCCGATCATCGCCTCCATCTCCGGGGCGCCGAGCGCGTATCTGCCAAGTGCTGCAAACACCAACTCTCCGCGAGGTGCCAGAGCCTCCAGCGCAACCGCCGTCAGCGGGCCGCCGACAATGTCGTAGATGATGTCGACGCCGGCGCCGTCTGTGGCTGACCGGACGTGCACCGGCCAATCCGTGTTGCTGTAGTCGACGGCAGCATCGGCTCCCAGCGACAAAGCAAGGTCGAGCTTGGCCTTGCTGCCGGCTGCCGCGATGACACGGCTCGCGCCGGCGCGCTTGGCAAGCTGGACGAGCAACGAACCGACGCCGCCCGCGGCAGCGGCGACCAGCACCGATCTGCCGGCCGGCGGGCTTTGCCGCGATAGATACAATGCCGTCAGTCCTTGCACCATCAATGCCGTCGCGTTTTCGAACGAGAGCGAATCCGGCAAGGGCACGGCCAGGCTTGCGTCGATCGTCACATACTCGGCATAGCCGCCAAACGGGCGGCTCGAGGCGAACAACGACGCGGCGACGCGCGTGCCGAGCAAGGAAGCGTCCACCCCCTGCCCAAGCGCCTCCACGATCCCGGCGGCCTCGACGCCAAGGATCATCGGCAGTTGCGGCGTCACCGCATAGCGATCCGCGCGCATCAGCACTTCGAAGAAATTCACCCCGGCCGCATGAACGCGGACCAAGACCTCGCCGGCTTGCGGCTCAGGCTTCGGCACCGCGACTATGTCGAGAACGTCGGGCCCGCCGAAGCGGCTCAGTTGAATGGCTATCATCGCATGCACCGATCGCTGTTGGCATCGGCCGCTGTTTGCCACTATCTGCCTGGCTTCGACTACATACCGATTTGTCCGCTGCTGACCGGGAGGTGACCATGGCCAAGCTGATCAAGAGACTGCCGACGCTGCCGGCGGAGCGCGCGCTGAAAGTGATTTCGGGCCGCTGGAAGGCGGTCATCCTGTACCATCTCTTCGACGGGGCCCGGCGGCTGTCGGCGCTGCAGGCGCTGATGCCCGATATCACCCAGAAAGTGCTGATCCAGCAGCTTCGCGAAATGGAAGAGCACGGCCTCGTCCGCCGCGAGATCTTTGCCGAGATACCTTCGCGCGTCGAATATTCGGCGACGCGGCTCGGCCTCAGCCTCGAGCCGATCCTGCTGGCACTTTGCCAGTGGGGCCAGCATCACGCCGACGAGCTGAATGAGATGGACCGCCTTGCCGATTGCATCATCAGACCACGGCAAGCGCAGGACGCCCATGCCGTGTGAACAAAAAGGGCGGCGCATGCGCCGCCCCAATGCTTGGGAGAATTAATCCTTGGGAGGACTGCTCGAACCTGTGCTCAGGCCGCCTTGACTTCCTCGGCGACGGCATCGGCCTGACGCGCCGTCTTCAGCACCCTGGCCCACCATGCAATGTCGTTGACCAGCGCGGTTGCCGCCTGGTTGAGGTGCTCGAACTCATCGAGCTTCTTGTCGCCTTGCTTGACGGCAAGGAAATCGGCCCAGGCGATGTGTACGGCGGACTTCACCGGCGCCATCTGCAACTCGACCGCATGCAGCCTCAGCTGCTCGACCGCGCGCGCGCCACCGACGCTGCCATAGCCGACGAAGCCGGCCGGCTTCTTGTTCCACTCGTTGGCGGCGTAGTCGATGGCGTTCTTCAGCACGGCCGTCGGGCCATGATTGTATTCCGCGGCGGTGAAGATGAAGCCGTCGAATCCGGCGACCTTCTTTTGCCAGCGCTGCGCCACTTCGTTCTGCGACGGCACCCAGGCGGAGGATGCGACCTCATCGAAGAACGGCAGCGGGAAATCGCGCAGGTCGACGACTTCAACGTCGATGTCGGCGTGCGACTTGGCTATCTTGGCAATCCATTGGGTCGGGACGTCGGCAAAGCGGGCCGCGCGGGTTGAACCAATGATGATGGCGATTTTGGGTTTTGACATAGAGGGGGCTCTCCTTACGGGAATACTGGTATCGTTTAGATACCTGAGCTATATGAGTAACTGGCCGCTCAATGTGCAAGGAGGCACTTTTTTGTTACCAAGGCACCCGCACCGCACCGAGGACTGCCGCGCCATCTCGGAAATCCTGCAGCGCGTCGGCGACAAATGGACGGTGCTCGTGGTCGGCAAGCTTGGCAACGGGCCGCTGCGTTTCAACGAGTTGCGCAGCGCGGTCGGCGGCATTTCGCAAAAGATGCTGACCACGACCTTGCGCGGGCTCGAGCGCGACGGCTTCGTTACGCGCACCGTGTTCCCGACCATCCCACCGCGGGTCGACTACGAATTGACCGATCTTGGCTACGAACTGCTGGTGCCGGTCGATGCGCTCGGCGAATGGGCACGCAAGAACACCGAGCGCGTCAAGGCGGCGCGCGAGAAGTTCGACGCCATGCACAGCTGAACCCTTGTGCTGCAAGGGTTTGAACCTGTCGGGGAGGCCTCGGATGAGCGCTACTGCTGTAACTGCATCTTGCTCTTCGGCAGCTTCTCGATCCGGTTCCATTTCGGGTTGGGACTGACCACCCTGCCGCCAATCGTGCAGGTCGTGGTCGTCTCCTTGCGGCAATTGCTCACCGTCGTGCCGCTGGTGTCGCATTTCGTCGCCGAGCAGATCTCGCACTTGGCCGCTTGCCCGTTGATGGTGCGGTTTTCCGACGTGCAGGTGGCGCCTGGATCGCCTTTTTTGACCTCCGCCAAAGCGCTTGCGGACGACAGGCAGAACAAGGCTGCAAAGGCACCCGCCAGGGCAGCGTTCAGCATGTGTTGACGCATTGTCTTTCCTCCCAAGATCCCGTCGGTCGCGCTGCAGGCGCGCATGCGGGAACCCGTTAGCCAAAGACCACGCGGGATCGCTGTCCGCATCCCCCGCGCGGGAGAGACGGCTGTTTAAATCCGTCTTCTGGAATCAGGCCGGGTCAGCCTTCGGCCGGAACCGCCTTCGGCTTGCCTTCGCCGTCCAGCGCCACCATGACGAAGTCGGCATGGGTGACCTTCTCCATCAGATCGGAGAGATAGCGCTGCGCCCAGGCCTCGACCTTGAGCGTCATCGAGGTGCGGCCGACGCGTTCGACATGCGTATAGATGCACAGCGTGTCGCCGATCTTCATCGGCTTGGCGAAGGACATTTCCTTCACCGCCGCCGTCACCACGCGGCCCTTGGCGCGCTCGGCGGCGCGGATGCCGCAGGCGAGATCCATCTGCGCCATCACCCAGCCGCCAAAAATGTCACCTGCCGCATTGGCGTCGGAAGGCATGGCCAGCGTCCTGAGCGTCAGATCGCCGATCGGCCGCCCGTCCGCGTAATGCACCATTTGGCCAATCCTCTCGAAGCCGATTGTCCCGATCCGGTATCGTCATGGCACGGACAGGTCAACGCGCCACTGAACAGGTCGCGGCCTGAGGTTCGGCTATCGGTCGACAGTGTTGAAAAGATGCTGTGCGGAGCTAGACGAGCGCACCAGCAGGATTGCATTCCATGGCCGAGGTAAGAAAGCTTACCAATAGGCGTGCTTCACAAAGCGGGCCAGGGCGTCGGGACGTAGGCGTAGGCGTTGCCCTCGCGAATAACATGACCGATGCCTGGAAAGGGCAGGTGCATGCCTGCGACGAGCAGGCCATCCGCCGACACCATGTCGAGCACCTTCTTGCGTGTGGCGATTGCGGCCTCCTGGTCCACGTCGAAGGCGATTGCCCATTCCGGATGCGCAAATTGCAGCGCGGAGGCGTGGATTACGTCAGTGAAGAGCAGCAGGTTGGCGTCACCAGAGCCAATTCGAAGCGCGAGATGCCCCGGCGTGTGTCCAGGCGCAGGCAACGCCCTGATCCCGGGCGCGATCTCGACTTCGCCTTCGATCTTCCGGACCTTGCCATGGTAAGGCACCAGCGATTTGCGCGCTATTTCGAAGTACGGTTTCATCTGGTCGGGCGCCTTGGACCGGATCCCGTCATCGTGCCAGAAAGCGAATTCCGGCGCGGCAACCACGACCTCCGCTGCCGGGAAGGCGGCCTTGCCTCCAATACCGACAAGGCCGTTGGCATGGTCGGGATGGAGGTGGGTGATGATTACCGTGTCGATTTCTTCCGGCCTGACGCCAGCGGCGGCGAGCGCCTCAGGTATATGTCCCAGTATAGGCCCCATCGCCGATGCCGTGCCGGTATCGATCAGCACCCGTCTGTCGCCTTTGGTGACAAGGTAAGCATTGACCGAGGTCGGGAGTGGTTTTGGCAGGAATGCCTTTGCCAGCAGCGCTTCGGCGGCAGCCGTATCTGCGGAAGGGAAGAGTTCGAGGCCGAGATTGAGGTAGCCGTCGCTCAGTGCTGTGATCTCGAGGTCGCCGAGCATGAACCTGTGGGCGCTCGCAAGCGAAGCCGGAGACCGGGCGGCGATAGCCGCAGCGTTGCTCCCAAAGAGGCTGATCGGGGAAAGTAGCAGGGCGCCGGCACTAAAGGTGCCGATGCCGAACGTTCGACGGTCGATATTCATGGTCTTGTCCTTCGAATTGCAGATGAAGCTAGTCCCAGACTACGTCGTCGCAGCCGGGGCGGATGCCGACCGCTCGGACCACTCTTGGGCGGGGGTCGGCGCGGTTCATGGCCAACTCCTTGCGACATCAATAATCCGCCTCACAAACTGCGGGAATAGTGATGGGATGCAGTTCACTGCTGCAGATTATGCAGCAGTGAACTTAAGCGGGTAAGGCCGCTGGTTCGGCCCTCCGAACGGCCTCGCTGAGCCCCGGCTTCGCCTACTGGACAGGTTGCCGGGGCTCGAGCGCTCGGCGCAACGTCGGCGCCTCTTGCTCGATATAATCCCACAGACGGTTCGAGATCGGCCCGTGCGGCCGGTCGCGGCGGCGCGCCACCACCAACTCCTCGGTACGGCCTGGCAGATGACGGCCGGCCATGGATTGCAGGCGTCCGTCGCGCAGCTCATCCTCGATCAGGAAGCGGGGCATGTGGCCCCATCCGAGGCCCTGCAGGATGATTTCCTTCTTCATACCCTGATCGGCCACCATGCATTGCGGCGCACCCTCGATCATGAAGTAGTCTTGTCGCGGTGAATGGCGGGCCGTGTCGCGCATGACACATTGGGTGAACGCGTGCATCTGATCCGGCGTGATGGGGTGCTTGATGCGCTCCGGCAGAAAGCCCGACGCTACTACTGGGACGAAGGGCACCTTGCACAGATCGATCCATTCCACCCGCGGATCGCTCTTGTCGATCCAGTGCAGGATCAAATCGGCTTCGTCATCGAAGAGGCGCTCCCACGGGCCGCCCACCGCCTCGAAGTGCAGATGCAGGCGTGTGCCCGGACACTGGGCGAAGAACCGTCCGAGCATGCCCAATGCCTGCGGACGCGGGCAAAGGTCGCCGATCACCACATGGATCTCGCTTTCTTCGCCCATTGACAGCTGAGCAGCATGAAGCCGCAAGCCTTCCAGCTCGCGCAGCAGCGATTGTGCCCTGTGATGGAACGACAGCCCTGCCTCGGTAGGGCGCACGCGATAGCCGCTGCGATCCAAGAGAACGAGGTCGAGTTGCCGCTCCAGCTTTGCAACGGCTGCGAACACCGCCGGGTGCGAGCGATGCAGCATGGCCGCCGCAGGCTGAAAGCCGCCGCAGCGGACCACGGCATCGAAGCATTGCAGGTCGTGCAGGGTGAATTCGGCCATGTCAGCTTCTGTTACAGAGATAGTCCTATCTTTGTAATATCATCAAAAGCGCGGCGCAGCTAGGCTTTGCCACATTCAACGCTCCAAGAAGGAAGGTGTATTCACCATGAATGAGCTGGATTTCGTGACCGTCGGCGATGGTACCCGCATCGCCTACCGCATCGACGGCGACGCCGGGAAACCCGTGCTGATGCTGTCGAATTCCATCGCCACCACGCTGCGGATGTGGGACATGCAGGTCGACGAGCTGTCGAAGCATTTCCGTGTTCTGCGCTATGATTTTCGCGGCCACGGAGGGTCGAGCGTTCCGGCCGGCGCTTATTCGCTCGACCGGCTTGGCCGCGACGTGATCGAGTTGCTCGACGCCCTGGGCATTGAACGCGTACACTTCCTTGGTCTGTCGTTGGGCGGCTTCGTCGGGCAGTGGCTCGGCATCCACGCGCCCGAGCGGATCGAACGCTTGATCCTGAGCAACACCTCATCCTACCTCGGACCGGCAAAGCAGTTTGACGAGCGGATTGCCGCCGTGCTGCAGGCGCCAGATATGTCCGAAACCGCCGAGATGTTCCTGGGCAACTGGTTCCCTGAAAAAATGCTGGCGGCCAACGGGCCCGTCATCGAAGAATTTCGCGCCATGCTGCTGGCTATCGACCGGCAAGGCTTGGCTGGTTTGTTCGCGGCGGTTCGCGATGCGGACCTTCGCCGAACCATAGCGCTGATTTCCAGGCCAACGCTGGTGATCGCCGGCCGGCACGACACTGTGACAGCCGCCAGCCATAGCGAGCTGATCGCGGCGACGGTGCCCGGCGCGAAACTGGTTGTTCTGCCCGCGGTTCACTTGTCGAACGTCGAGTACCCCGCCGAGTTCATGGAGGCCGTGCTTGGCTTTCTGCGCTGAGTTGGTGCATGACGGGGATGCTGAGTGGCTCCGTTTCGAACATCACCCGCATGGACCGCAACCTATGATGCACTAACGCGTAGCTCAGGCTAGACTGGGCAAGGTAGGTAGCGGATGACGGCTGACATGGAACTTGGCTTTCGCCCATTAACGCCCGATCTGTGGCCGGCGCTCGAGGACCTGTTCGGTGACAGCGCCGTCTGCAGTCGCTGTTGGTGTATGTATGGGCGGATCGGTCGTTCTTACCGAAAGAGACCCGGCGAGGAAAACAAGGCAGCGTTCCGGCAAGCCGTCCAGCATGGTCCGCCTCCAGGCATCCTCGCCTTCGACGACGATACGGCTGTCGGCTGGTGCCGGGTGACGCCGCGAGATGCCCTGCCCTGGCTCGATCGGCTGTGGCAGCTCAAGCGTGTGGATGATGCGCCGGTCTGGTCCTTGTCCTGCCTGTACGTGCGAAAACGATACCGCAGGCGGGGCGTAACATTCCAGCTGATAGCAGAGGCACTGGAACTCGCGAGGCGCGCAAATGCTCCTGCGCTCGAAGCCTATCCTTTCGACGCGGACGTATCGCCGAGCGCTTCCGGCAGCGGATATGCCTCCACCTTCGCGCGCGCCGGGTTCAGGGTCGTCGCTCGCAGGACGCCGGCCCGCCCGATCGTGCGCTATGATTTCAGGTAGATTGCCGATCATCGCCTGTAATGGTTGGACGGCTTGTCGACAAAGCACAGCGAAGGCATGGCCAGCGTCCTGAGTGTCAGATCGCCGATCGGCCGCAGATTCTCGACAACGGATGAACCGAATCGTCTAACCAGGACTGATAGATGAGTAGCTCTCAAATGGATAAGTATGTCTGGGCCTCGGTCTTATATTACACCGTGGCTGCAGTTGGATTTGTGGTTATTTTTGTCTCGATCAATGTGCTTGGAATTTTGTGGGGCCTGCTTGCAATATTCGGGTATTTGGCGCTGGTTACATCTCTCAACATATGGCGACGCAATCGACATCCGCGAAGCGTCTATCAAGTCGAATTGACCAAACGAAGACTGGACGGCTAATCACCGCTGGATGAAAACTCCGAGCATCGCGCCAGTCGCTTTTTTCACATCGGATGCCGGAAGACCCGGCGACGCCGCGCCGCGCCCAAGCCTAGGTTAGAGGCCGAATTCCGGAGCCGACCGCAGCCGCCATGCAGACCTATGATTTCATCATCGTCGGCTCCGGTTCGGCCGGCTTGGTCATGGCCGAAAGATTGTCGGCTTCCGGCCGGTCGCTAGAGCCACTTGGTAAAGTTTTCGATGCGATGGATGCGTTCGACAGATTAGACCCTACGGACCCGTCGAACTGGGTAAATGGAGCCTATTAAGGAAATGCCTAAGCAGGAAGAATGGTCAAGCGAAGAAGACGCTCGTGCATACAGAGAAATCCGAGCATTGGTCGATAAATGGAAACGCCTCGGGCAGAAGACCTATCCGGATGGAACCGAGTGGATTGGCCATACCCCACATCGAGCGCCTCAAGCGTATTTGCATCAGCTGTATGCACCACTTGACGCCATCGGAATTGTGCAGATGGAGTCTGAAATTTCGCGTCGACTCCCAGATAATTTCCGTTGCTTTCTCATGCTCCACAACGGGATAGGTCTGTTTGCGAATTATATAAGCGTCTATGGGCTGCGACGTAGCTGGTCACGCACGAATTTGGTGGAGGCGGGTCAACAACCCTTCTCCATACTGGAACCAAATATAAAGAGACGACCAGGCAATGCACCAGACGATGTTCTCTTTATTGGTGCGCTAGGGGATAATGACGATTTAATTGGCATGAATCCGGACGGGGGGGTCTTTCGCTGGGAGAGTGATGATCCTCTGTCCGGTTCGACCAAGTCCTACTCAAGCGTGTTCACCTTCCTGCTGGAAGAAGCCAATGAGGCGGCGGCCCTGTTCGACCCGGATGGGCGCGAACACGACTGAACTCGGGCAGCAGGCACAGGCTGACATTCAGACTGAATATCCCCGGTCGCTTTTTTCACAACGGATGCCGGAAGACCCGGCGACGCCGCGTCGCGCCCAAGCCTAGGTTAGAGCCGAATTCCGGAGCCAGCCGCAGCCACCATGCAGACCTATGATTTCATCATCGTTGGCTCCGGTTCGGCCGGCTCGGTCCTGGCCGAAAGGCTGTCGGCTTCCGGCCGCTTCTCGGTGCTGGTGCTCGAGGCCGGCGGCAGCGACCGTCGCTTCTACGTGCAGATGCCGCTCGGCTACGGCAAGACCTTCTTCGACCCGGCGGTCAACTGGAACTACAAGGCCGAGCCGGATCCCGGCCTGGCCGGCAATGCCGACCACTGGCCGCGCGGCAAGCTGCTCGGCGGCTCGAGCTCGATCAACGCCATGGTCTGGATCAGGGGCGCGCGCGAGGATTTCGACGCTTGGGCAGCGGCCGGCAATCCCGGCTGGGGCTTCGATGACCTGCTGCCCGCCTTCAAGGCGCTGGAGGATAACCAGGCCGGCGCCGACCAATGGCGCGGCGTCGGCGGGCCGCTGCATGTCACCGACTGCTCGACCTCCGTCCATCCGCTCACCAAGCGCTATCTCGCCGCCGCCAACCAAGCCGGCCTGCCGCTCAACCCGGATTTCAACGGCGCCTCGCAGGAAGGCGCCGGCGTCTACCAGATCACCACCAGGAACGGCCGCCGCATGTCGGCGGCGCGCGCCTTCCTGCGCCCGGCGATGAAGCGCAAAAACGTCCGCGTCGAGATCAACGCCCTGGCGACAAAAATCCTGTTCGAGGGCAAACGCGCCGTCGGCATCGAATATCTCCAGAATGGCGCGACGAAAACCGCCCGCGCCGGCCGCGAGATCATCCTGTCGGGCGGCTCGGTCAATTCGCCCCAATTGCTACAGCTTTCCGGTGTCGGCCCGTCGGCGCTTCTTGGCGCGCTCGGCATTCCCGTCGTTCACGCCAACGAGAATGTCGGGGCAAACCTGCAGGACCATGTCGGCATCAACTACACGTTCAAGGGCAGGCTGCCGACGCTCAACCAGATCCTGCGCCCGTGGTGGGGCAAGCTGCTGGTCGGCATGCAGTACGTGTTTTTGCGCTCAGGCCCGCTGTCGCTGTCGATGAACAATGCCGGCGGCTTCTTCCGCACCGATCCGGCCACGGCACGGCCCAACATGCAGCTCTATTTCCAGGCGTTTTCGACGGTCATTCCGAAGAGCGGCGAACGGCCGATCCTGACGCCCGATCCATGGCCGGGCTTTTCCATCGGTCTCTCCAATTGCCGTCCGTCGAGCCGCGGCGAAATCATGATCCGTTCCGCCAATCCGCGCGATTATCCCAAAATCGTCGCCAATGCCTTTTCGACCGAGGCGGATGTCGTTGAAATGCTGGCGGCGGTGAAATTCGTCCGGAAGATCGCCTCGATGCCGGCGATGGCCGAGATCATAGAGGAAGAGGTTTTGCCCGGCCCCTCGATCACCTCCGATGCGGATCTCATTCAGGATTTCAGGAAGCGCTCGGGCACCGTCTACCACCCGGTCTCGACCTGCCGCATGGGGCCGGACGCGGCGCACGCCGTCGTCGATCCGCGCCTCAAGGTGCACGGCATCCAGGCCTTGCGCGTCATCGACGCCTCGATCTTTCCCGACAACATAACCGGCAACACCAACGCCGCCGCGATGATGACCGGATGGAAGGGCGCCGAACTGGTTCTGGAGGATCAGAAATGAAAATCACCGACGTCAAGACCTGGGTGGTCGGCAATCCGCCGCCCGGCATCGGCGGCAAGTATTTCATCTTCGTCAAGCTCACCACCGATGGCGGCGTCGTCGGCTATGGCGAGGCCTACAACGCCACCTTCTCGGCACATGTCACGGCGAAAATGGTTGAGGACATGGCCGAACGCTATCTGATCGGCCGCGATCCGCACGACGTCGAGACCTTCTTCCGCCGCGCCTATTCGTCCGGCTTCACCCAGCGCCCCGACGTCTCCAGCATGGGCTGTTTCTCGGCGCTCGAAATCGCCTGCTGGGACATTATCGGCAAAGAGGCCGGCAAGCCGGTCTACAAGCTGCTTGGCGGCCAGGTGCACGAAACGCTGCGTTCCTATACCTACCTCTACCCGCACAGCGGCAGCGTCCACTCCGAGGACGCGCGCGGCAAGAACGTCTACAACGATCCCGACCTGGCCGCTGCCTGCGCGCTGGAATATATCGAGCAGGGTTTTAACGCGGTCAAGCTCGACCCAGCCGGCCCCTACACCGCCTTCGATGGCCACCAGCCGCGCCTCGTCGACATCGATCTCTCCGCCCGCATGGTCAAGGCGATCCGCGAGGCGATCGGCACAAGAGCCGACATCCTGTTCGGCACGCACGGCCAGTTCACCGCATCGGGCGCGCTGCGCCTGGCTCGCGCCATCGAGCCCTATGATCCGCTGTGGTTCGAGGAGCCGGTGCCGCCCGACATGCCCGAGGTGATGGCGCAGGTCGCCCGCGCGACCCCGATCCCGATTGCCACCGGCGAGCGGCTGACGACCAAGTTCGAATTCGCCCGCGTCATCGAGAACCGTGCGGCGACCATTCTTCAGCCGGACCTTGGCCGCTCCGGCGGCATTCTCGAAACCAAGAAGATCGCGGCCATGGCCGAGGCCTATCACATCCAGATCGCACCGCACTGCTATTGCGGGCCGATCGTCGGCGCCGCCAACATCCAGCTCGCGGTGACGCTGCCCAATTTCCTCATTCTGGAATCGCTGAAACAGTGGGACGGTTTTCACGCGAAGCTGCTCAAGAAGAAGATCGAATGGCAGGACGGCAACGTCATCCCGTCGAAGGAGCCAGGCCTCGGTGTCGAACTCGACGAAGCCGTCTGCGAGGCGCATCCCTGGACCGGCAAGGATCTGCATTTGCAGATGATGCAGACGCCGCTGATGCCGTGACCTGTCGAGCGGGATCGACAGACAATATCACGCGATTTCAACGTGTTGGACGCAGGATCGGAATCACCGCCGAAAGGATTTGAATCAATCCCTCAACGGCTTGATTCAATATCTCAGCGTCAAGGCACCGGGCAGGATCTCGAAAGTCGCTGGTATGCGACCCGGCGATTCGCCGTCTATGTCGATCAGCGCGGCGTTCTTTTGCACATCGCCGAGCGGCTCGACAACCACTTTCTTGCCGCGCAGGATGGTGATCGCCGGATGGTTGCGGTGCCGCCCGCCATAGAGCAGGCGGATGTCCCAGATCAGCTTCAGCTTGCTGGCGGCGCGCAGGATGACGATGTCGAACTCGCCGTCGTTAAGCTCGGCGTCGGGCGCGATCATCATGCCGCCGCCGAAGAATTTGCCGTTGGCCACCGCCACCAATGCCATGCGCGCCTCAACCGGGGCACCGTCGTCAATGGTGATCGCAACGTCCTGGAAGCGGTAACGGAGGAATTCCCAGACCGTGCGCCAATAGAACAGCGCCTTGGCCGAAACCTTGCCCTTGCGCCTGTCGGCGTTGACCGCGCGGTCGGTAGCGCCGGAAAGCCCGAGGCTGGCGATGTTGATGAAATGGCGGCTGGCCAGCGCGCCATGGTCGTCGACATAGCTGATGCAGCCGGCATCGACCTTGCGCGGCTTGGCCTCGGCAATCCGCTTCAGCGTCAGATCGACATTGTTCGACAGGCCGAGCCCGCGGGCGAAGTCGATGCCGGTGCCGCACGGCAGCAGCCCGAGTTCGGACGTCCGGCCGCTTTCCCGGAAAGCCTTCAGCAGCCCGTCGGCGACTTCGCTGGCGGTGCCGTCGCCGCCGGCCGCGATCACCAGCTCGAAGCCGATGGCGGCAAGGTCGAGCGCCAGCCGTTCGGCATCCCCCTCGGCCTGCGTTTCACGCAGCTCGAAATCGCCGAAATGTCTTTTCAGCGAAGCCGCAACCTCGGGCCAATGCCGCTTGAGCCTGCCGCCGCCGGCGATCGGATTGAGAACCACCGCGACCTTCAAGCCTGCCTCCCCAAGGCCATCGAACACGCCTTCCAATCATTTGCCGGCATTGAAGCCCGCGCCGGGCCGCGGGGCAAGGGTCGATTACCCGACAATGCGGCTTCGGCATCGAGGCTGCAAATCCCGACCGGCGGCGGCAGAGATCGGAAAGTCGCTATTTTGGCAGGGTCAGTCCCCGATAATCCCGCTATCCACAGGCTCGCGGCAGTTTCGCCAAACGCTTATCCGACGTACGTTAAAACCCATCTCAGGCGGCTACCGATCGCCACGCCGAAAGGCAAAGCGGAACGGCGGATTTCCTGAGGCCCGTACGGCCCTGAACGAGAACAGGCTTGCTTGTTGGAGGGATGGACGCCGAGACCTACGGGGCCGCGGAAAGCGTGCGAACGCCGACGGCGGACCGATGCTGCCATGAAGGACGGCAAAAACCTTCGATGGCGCGCTGGGCAAAGCTCGCAAGAGCGGAGACCGGCGTGGTCCGGAACGGACGCTGCCCTAGGGTGGCGACTGGCAGGACCGTCAAAATCAAGGCCGGCATGGCGCGACATCTTTCGGGAGTTGCTGCCGCGACCGTGTCCTGATCTGACAGGGAGGCGCTGGGAGAAATCCCGGCGCCGACTGTCTTTGTGGCCCCGCCTGACGATTTTGCCGGCGACGCTTCACGCTGCGCCAAAATCAGCTACTATCCACTGCCGTCGGGGGCCGTTTAAAAGGGCTGACGGCAGGGGGACATTTCATGACGCTCATCCAAAAGCTTGCCGTTGCCTATGCTTTCCTGTTCTTCGGTGTCGTTGCCATCGGCTATGTGCCGGCTTTCAACGATGCCGGCGGCAATCTGTTCGGCCTGTTTTCGCTGCAATGGTATGATGATTTGCTGCACGCCTTCTCCGGCGTCTGGGCGCTGGCCGCCGCCTTCATCTCGCACCGCCAGGCGGTGTTCTATTTCAAGCTGTTCGGCTCGGTCTATCTGTTCGACGGCGTGCTCGGCCTGGTCACCGGTTCCGGCTGCCTCGATGGCGGCATCTTCATCAACGGCTTCCGCTCCCTGAACGACATCGAATTCCCGGCCCGCTTCTTCGCCAACCTGCCGCACATCGTCATCGGCGGCTTCGCCGTCTATGTCGGGTTCTGGTTGTCGAAACGTGTGTACGACCATTTCGCCACGGCCTGACCGGCCATGTTCCTGTTTCGCTGGCTGAAGCGCATCATCAAGGCGATCCTCTGGCTCGTCGTCATTGTCGTGTTGATCCCGATCGCCGGGCTGGCCTACGGCTTTCTCACCACGCCGTCGCTGGACACAACACCATTGCCGGGCATCGCCGGGGGTGCTCCGCCAAAGGCGCTGGCCGACAAGGTCCGTGCCGAGATCTCCGGCTACCAACGGCCGGAGGAATCGACCTTTCTCACCTATCCGGAATGGGCCATCGTCTACGCCGCGCGTGAATATGCCGGCTTTGTCGACAAGAACCAGCCGAGCGGCTTCCCTTATCTCTCCTATATCGGCCGCTTCTGGCAGGATTACGCGATGGTCACCCGCGCCAGCTCCGCCTACAAGTTCAACCTCGACAACCACCAGATGCTGGTGATCATCGGCACCAGCCACACGATCGAGCACGCCATCCAGTGGGCCTATGAAAATACGGTCGGCCGCATTACCGAAGCGACAGCCGGCAAGCGCACCACCGTCGACATCTACCAGGCCAAGGTCGCGGCCGACTACGCCGGTTTTCTCGATCAGGTGCCGTGGTACCAGTTTCCCTATGCCGAAAAACGTGCCGGCCTGTTAGCCGTCCAGCCGGCGCCGGACGACAGCGCCGTCCGCGCCGGCGAACGCAAGCTCGCCTTCGGCCTCGCCGACACGATCAAGCAGGGCTATGCCGATCTGATCAAGTCGGCGCTCGCCGCCACCACCGATCCCGCCTTGCTCGACATTCATGTCTGGGCCAAGGGTCCGGTCGGGGAAGTGACGCGCAACGAGCCCGACACCTTGCTGGAGCGCGATCTCGGCGCCGACGGCACGGTCTTCGTCACCAGGCGCTATCAGGTGTTCACCGACATGATCCCGCGCCTGATCGACAAGGGCGTCTCCTTCGTCGAGATCGGCGGCAATGACGAGATCATGGTCACCATGCTTTCCAATGACGAGATCAATGTTCCCGAAGGTGCACGCACCTTGTTCAGCTACCCGCTTCCGGCGGAACCCTCCACGCGCCGCACCGGGCTGACCGTCGCCGTGCGCAAGCTGCACATCGTGCTGCCGGCGCTGATGACGGCGGGCGCCAGGCTCGAGCATGTCTACGATTACTGAGGCCTTTCGGTCACAGCCGGCCTCGGCAAGACGTTGCGTGATGCTCCGCCACGCTCATTCCACAATCGCGGCCAAATCCCGCCTTGTTCCGCAACGATTGATGATGCCGTAGACACGTTGTCTTGCGCACATGTGCCAGGCAACTCGGAGGGACAAGACTGTGATCAAGACCGCCCTTGTCGCCATGACCATCGTCGGCTGCGATTGCGACGCCAAGCTTTGCGAATATATCGGCGAGACGCCCGCCAAATGGTCGACCATCGCCGAATGCGAAGCGGCGATGAAAAGCCAGATGCTGCACGAGCGCAATTTCGACTATCCGCTGGTCTCCGGCATCTGCCGGACACAGAACTCGTCTTCGTCATCGCAGCTCGCTGCGACCGCTTCCGAGCCTGAATTGACGACGGCCAGCACCGCAGCGACAGACCCGCTGCCACCGGAACTGAGCCATCGGCCCAGTGCTGCGGTCGGAACGCAGGCCGCGGCGACGGAAACGGAAGCCGTCCGGCCGGTCGCCTATGAAGCGGCGGTCGATGGCGGCAGCGCCCTGCTCTACCGCACGAAGGCCGGCTACGCCGTGGTCAAGACCGATCTCGGCCGCGCCGCATCGGCAACGATCGGCATCGCCAGGCGTTCGGCGAACTGGCTGGCGGCGAAGCTGCCTGACGGTCTGTAGCCGCCGCTTCAGGCCGTGCCGATCAGTGCCTTGACGGCGCGATAAAAAATCGACGAAAACAGCTCGCCCGGATCGTATTGCAGCTTCTTCGCCAGGAAGGACGGCAATTCCGGATAGCAGGCAAGCAGTTCCTTGCCTGTGTAGTGGAGCTGGTAGGGCAGGAAAAAACGCCCGCCATGCTTGATCGTCACGTCGATCAGCGCCCTTGTCAGCGCCCGCATCCTGGCATTGCCGTCGGCGTCTGTCGGCTGATTGATGTAGAGCACCAGCGAATAGGCCGGCTCCGGCGCATAATTCAGCGCCACATCCTCCTTGTGGACGATGCGTACCGACGCGTTGAGCACCGGCAGGGTCTGGTTGCGCAGGATCTCGCGCGCTTCCGCGATGAACGGGTTATAGGCCGCCCGCGGGATGAAATACTCGTGCAGGATGTCGGTCTCATCGAGCAGATCGTTGAACAGATAGGGCACTGAATCGTGCATCGGATTGTTGCGCGTGACGAGGCAGGCCTCGCCCTCGGCCATTGCCGTCGTCCGCGCCACCGTGCAGCTCTCGAATTGCGGCTCCAGCGTCTTTTCGGTGAACCATTTCAGCTCCTGGAACAGGCTGCCCCATTTCGCCAGGTTGATGATCACCCGCTTGAGCCCGACCGAACCCGGTTCACCGATTGCCGGCTGGTCGGCCGGCGGCTGGTCGGCCACCTTGTCATAGCGGTAGACGATCATATCCTCGAGGAAATTGCCCGGCGCAGTCGACAGATGCCCATAAAACAGACCGATCGCCCTGTTTGGCTCCAGAACCTCGGCGAAGAACGTCGGGAAATCGTCCGATTTGATGATCTCGCGCGAGGTCCGGTAGACGGCGTTCTCGACGATGTCGAGTGTCGCCTCCAGCACCACGCCGAACAGGCCGTAGCCGCCGACGACGTGGCGGAACAGCTCGGTATTTTCGGCCGGTGAGCAGGTCGTCACCGAACCGTCCGCCAGCATCACCCGCATCGATCGGATCGAGCCGGCGACCGAGCCGGCCTGGTGGTCCATGCCATGCGCGTTGACCGACAGCGAGCCGCCGACCGAAAAGATGTCGGTCGATTGCATCGCCTTCACCGCGAAGCGCGGGTGCAAAAGGTTCTGGATGTCGTGCCAGCGCGCGCCCGGCTGCAAGGTGATCGTCTTCGCCGCCGGGTCGACACTGACCTTGTTGAATTTGCGCATGTCGAGGACCAGCGCGTTATCGTCGAAGGCGTGGCCGCCCATCGAATGGCGCACCGCCGCGACCGAGACCTTCAGGCTATTGGCGCGGGCAAAGGCCAGCGCGCTCGCGATGTGGTCTTCCTCGCTGACTTCGATAACGCCGTAGACCGGTGTCATCGACAAGCCGCTGGCATCGTTGATGTCGCCGCCCTTGGTCAGCCATGGCAGCGCCGGATCGTAGGCTGGCGGGCCCCCCAGCGGCTTCTGCGCCAGGTCGATCCCGTCAATGTCGGCGATGCGCCCGGAATTCTTCTGCCCCGACGGACCGCGCGCCAGGCGCGCCACGGTCGTGCCGCCCCAGAGCATCGCGCCGCCGACCACCGCCGCACCCAGCAGCAGCCGCCGCGACAGGCGAAACCCCTTGCGTTCCTCGATCATAGCCCCACCCCACTGTCCCAGGAATAGCGCCAGATGGAGACAAAAACCAGTTGCCATCAGACGTTCGGCAAATGATGATCACAGTCGTTCTGGCGAAAGCGTCGAAAGCAGCCGCACCATGAAGCTTGCCGTCCGTGCCACGATTGCCCTGCTACTCGCGTTTACTCCGGTCTCAGCCGACGCCCAAAGCGGTGAGAAGGGAGTCCTCGGTGTGGCAAGGGACGATCCGGAGATGGCGGCGGCGATTGAGCAGGCCCGCGCCAGCCTGGATGACTTCCTGATCCTGTCCGAGGCGCCGCCGTCCGGAACAGCCACGTTCAAATTGAAGGTATGGATCGAAGACGGAACCGCGACGGAACATTTCTGGATCATTCCCTTTCACCGAACGGCGAGCGGATTTGCCGGAATTTTAGCAAACGAGCCGCAGGCAGTGCACAACGTCGTCGCCGGCCAGGAGATCGAATTCACCCGGGACGAAATTTCGGACTGGGGATACACCAAGAACGGCCATCAGGTGGGCAGCTTTACCGTCTGTGTGATGCTCAAGAAGATGTCGAAGGAAGACGCGGACTATCTCCGCGACAATTACGGCTTCGACTGCTGATGTCCGAGCGCGAGGCGCTTTAGCCGCTACCCCGCCTCCTCGTCCTGCGCCCCAATCTTGCGCACCAGCGCCGCGGTCGCCAGGATCGTGCCCATGTCGGCGATCATCGGCGCGACATGATTGGCATAGTCGAGCGGCACAGAGATGTCCGGCAGCTCGAAGAAGTTCTTCGTCTGCGGAAGCAGCAGAAAGCCGTCGCTGCCGTTGAGCGCGACGCGTGCTGGTTCCTTCGGCCATGTTTCGCCAAGCCATTCGAGCGCGTGCGCCAGCCGGCCGGTCACCAGCGGCCGCGCCGCTTCGATGTTGTCGGTGCGGAACTCGTAGGCGGCATCGAGCTCCGGCACGCCGCTGGACAGTTCCTGCATCTTGCTGCCGAAGATGCCGCGGAAGAAGCCGACGACCTTGTTGATCCGGCGCGCGGCCACCAATATGCCGGGGAACGGCACGATTGTCTCGAAGGCGACGATGACCCCCTTGAACACTGCCGTCGTGCTCTTGCCCGTCCCTTCCCGGAGATCTGCTTCGTAAAGCTCGAACGGAAACCCCTCATAACGGCCGGAAAAAACATCATCGAAAGATTGCCGGTTGAACGGACCACCGTCTCGCGCGGCAACCGGTCGAACGAATTCGACTTGACGTTGTGCCGGTACCGCATGTCGTCGATGAAGCCGAAGATGATCGGCAACAGCGTGCTGCGAAACGACTGCTGCAATTTGCTCGCCGGTTTGATCGCCTGGAAATAGAGCAGGATCGCCGCCAGGAAGCCGCCGATATAGAGGAACACATGCGGGGTCGAGAACCACTGCTCGTTGGGGTCGGCAACCCCGTTGAAGAGCCAGGCCACAAACGCCACGAACACCAGCGCCAGCCCGATGAAAAGTGGCACCCGCCAGCGCGTCCGGCGATGGGCCGAAGCTCGTTGCGCCTCATAGGCCTCGATGTTCTTCCTGAGGCCGGCGATCACCGCTTCGCTCGGCATGAAATCCGCAGTTTCCATCACCCACCCGCCGCCACAAGCCTGCCCGCGCTGGGCATGATAGCCGGTTTGGTGGACTGCGTCAGCGCACGGCACCGAAGACCGCATCGAGGCGGGCTAGAACCCTTTGCCTGGATTTTCCCGCCAGCGTTTCAACCGGGACCAGCCGCTCGTGATCGCCGGCGCGCAGCCGCATGAAGGCATGCAGCCGGTAGGCGGCGATGGCCCCGCGCGTGCCGGGATCGTCGCTGATCTCGACGACGAGAATGGCGCCGATGCGGCCGGGCCATGGCTGCCGCGCGAAGGCGGTGCCGATGAAATCGCCGAGCCCATAGGCAACGAGCGTCTTGCCGATCCGCTCGATCGGCTGCACGACATGGGCATGATGTCCGGCGATCAGGCCGACGCCATGTTCGGCCAGAAGTCGCGCCAGTGCCCGCGTTTTCGCACGCGGAAAATGCCGGAACTCCCAATCCCAATGCGGCACCGCACAGAGGAGGTCGACACTCTCAACTGTATCGCGCGGCCATTGCGCCGGATCGCTTGCCATCGAGACACGGCCCGCGAACTGGGCCTCGTCGGTATTGCGCCACAAGGTAAAGGCGGCAAGGCCTACGGTCAGCGCCCCGACTGCAAACCGCTCGACTGGAGCCGCGGCGCCTACAGTACGGATGCCGAGCCGCGCCAGCGCGGCGACCGTCTCATCGAAACCGGCGATGTCCTGGTCGAGCACATGGTTGTTGGCCAGCGACAGCAGCAGTCTTTCGCGCGGGATGCCGGCGGCGGCCAGCGCCTCGGCAAGAAACCGCTCGCTCATCGCGTGGTGCGTGCCAAGCCTGGTGCCCAAAACAGCGCTCGGCCGCTCCACCACCGGGCTTTCGCAATTGCCGACCACCAGATCGGCCGAGGCAAGCAGTGCCGCAATCGCCGGATCGCAGTCCGGCGCGCTGCGATTGGCCACCGCCGAGATATCGCCGACGAAAGCCAACCGCAGCACCCGTGCCGGCGGCGGCTCGATCAGGGTCGCTGCCGCAGGCGCAAAGCCGCGCGCGTCGCCATCGAGCGAAGGCCGGAGGAAGCGCGGCAGCCACGACAGTTTGTAGGAAAGCGGATAGTTCGACACGCGACGCCCAATGGTTTGCCCTGTGTAGACCGTCTGCCGGATTGATTGAAGCTTCGACTGTTAGCATAAATGAAATGATGACCGGCCCGTCCGAAGGTAACAGGCGCCGTGAGCCAAATGCGTGTATGGTTCGTGCGGAGCGACAAAAGGGGCGATCACGATGATGCGTTTTTTCAGGCTGATGGCAGGCGCCATCGTTCTTGTCCTGCCGCTGTCCTCAGCCGGCGCCGCGGCTCCCGAAGCGGCGGCCCTGTTTGAGGCAAAAATCGTAGCCGAACGCGACAGCGCTCTTGCCGCTCTGGAAGCCGCCGCGCCAGGCGATCCGGCAGCCGCCTACGCCGCCGGCGCCGGCGAATTCTTCACAGCGCTGGAGATCCTGGCCAGCGGTCTGCACCGCCACGGTTTCGACAGCCCGCAATCGTTCATGCTGCCGCTGATGCGGCTGCCGGTGCCGGACAATGCCAATCCCGAGCCGCTGGCCTACGAACAATTCCGCGCCATTCTCGTCGCCTTCCGCGACCGGCTGGAGAAATCCGCAGCCACGCTGGGTTCGGTACCCGCCGACGCGGACATCGGCATGGTCATCGACCTCACCCGCCTCGGCATCGACCTCAACGAGGACGGCACGATCGCGCCGGACGAAAGCGCCGCGGCGATCATGGCGTCTCTGTCACGCGGCGGCGGTGCGCCAGACGCGGCCGCACCCGCCCTCATCTTCCGCTTCGACCGCGCCGACGGCTATTGGCTGCAGGGCTATGCCGAGTTCCTGATGGCGCAGGCCGACTTCTGGCTGGCGCATGATTTCAGAAACACGTTCGACGGCTCCTTCCACATGCTGTTCCCGCGCGCAAAACTGCCACTGCAGGACACGCTCGTGCCGCTGGACGGTGGCACGAATGGCGGCATTCTGACGTCCGAATGGCGCCTAGCCGACTTTATCTCCCTGGTGCATCTCATCAACTGGCAAGTGGTCGAGCCTGAGCGCCGGCAAGCGGCACGCCGCCATCTCATGGAAATGATCCGGCTGTCGCGCGAGGACTGGAGAGCCATCCGCGCCGAAACCGACAATGACCGCGAATGGCTGCCCGGGCCGCAGCAGAAAGGCGCCAGCCCGCTGACCGGTCTCGAAGTTGGTGAGCAGCAGGTGCAGGCCTGGCTCGCCGCCCTTGATATGGCCGAGGATCTGCTGGAGGGACGCACCTTGCTGCCGCATTTCCGCATCGCCGACAAAGGCATCAACATGAAGCGCTTCTTTGATGAGCCAAAAACCTTCGACCTGGTGCTGTCGATCACCGGCCCGGCCATCGCGCCCTATCTCGAGCGCGGGAAGATTCTCACCAGCGAAGAGTTCAACCAGATCCAGCGCCAGTTCGGCGGCGCCGGGTTTCTGACGTTCGCGCTTTGGTTTAATTGAGCGGGAAACGTGGAGGGTGCTCCTGACACCCTTCTGTCAGCAGCTGGATTGCGCCTCGCGCCACCCGCCACTCCGCTCTTTCCATTTTGGCCGATACCTCCCATATTCGGGCCATGGCCAGACTGTCCGACAAGAAAACGCCTCCGCCGGCGAATGACGAGCGCGCTTCGCCGCCCAAGCGGCGCAGTCCGCTGACCGATTTCCTCGATGCGTCGGAGCCCTTGTACAAGGGCGGCTTTGCCGAGGCGCCGCAGGCCGAGTTCACCGGCGCGCCGCTGACCGGCTCGATCGCCGACTGGGCCGAGCAGATAGAGCAGGAAGCCGAGAAGGAAGGGCGCGTTTCCGGCAAAGACGGCGGCAAATCGCCGAAGCCGGCGAAGAAAATCCCCGAGCGCTCCTCTTCCCCCGGCCGTACGGCACGCGGCACCTCGATGGGCGGCGCGGCTTCGGCGCGGGAGCGCACTGCGGCCGGTCTCAACCCTGTCGCCGGCCTCGATGTCTCACTGGAAGAGGCCGAGACAATGGCCTCGGGCGGCGTCACCGCCACCGTCGCGGCGCTGTCGGCGCTGATCGAATCCGGCAATCCGTTGCATAAGGACGGCGTGCTGTGGACGCCGCACCGTCCCGCCCGGCCGGAAAAATCCGAAGGCGGCATCGCCATCAAGATGGTCTCGGATTTCGAGCCCGCCGGCGACCAGCCGACCGCGATCAAGGATCTCGTCGAGGGCGTCAACAGCAACGACCGCACCCAGGTTCTGCTCGGCGTCACGGGCTCGGGCAAGACCTTCACCATGGCCAAGGTGATCGAGGAGACGCAGCGCCCCGCTCTGATCCTGGCGCCCAACAAGACGTTGGCCGCGCAGCTCTATTCCGAATTCAAGAAATTCTTCCCGGAAAACGCCGTCGAGTATTTCGTCAGCTACTACGACTATTACCAGCCTGAGGCCTATGTGCCCCGGACCGACACCTACATCGAGAAGGAATCCTCGATCAACGAGCAGATCGACCGCATGCGCCATTCGGCGACGCGCTCGCTGCTCGAGCGCGACGACGTCATCATCGTCGCCTCGGTGTCCTGCATCTACGGTATCGGCTCGGTCGAGACCTATACGGCGATGACCTTCCAGATGCAGATCGGCGACCGGCTCGACCAGCGCGCGCTGCTCGCCGACCTCGTCGCCCAGCAATATAAGCGCCAAGACATCAATTTCGTCCGCGGCTCGTTCCGGGTGCGCGGCGACACGATCGAGATCTTCCCGGCTCACCTCGAGGACCGCGCCTGGCGCATCTCGCTGTTCGGCGACGAGATCGAGGCGATCACCGAATTCGACCCGCTCACCGGCCAGAAGACCGGCGAGTTGAAGAGCGTCAAGATCTACGCCAATTCGCACTATGTGACGCCGCGTCCGACCCTCAATCAGGCCATCAAGTCGATCAAGGAAGAACTCAAGCACCGGCTGGTCGAACTGGAACGGGCGGGTCGGTTGCTCGAGGCGCAGCGGCTTGAGCAGCGCACCCGCTTCGACCTGGAGATGCTGGAAGCGACGGGCTCCTGCGCCGGCATCGAGAATTACTCGCGCTATCTGACCGGCCGCCAGCCGGGCGATCCGCCACCGACCTTGTTCGAATACATCCCCGACAATGCGTTGGTCTTTGTCGACGAAAGTCACGTCACCATACCGCAGATCGGCGGCATGTATCGCGGCGACTTTCGTCGCAAGGCGACGCTGGCCGAGTATGGTTTCCGCCTGCCGTCCTGCATGGACAACCGGCCGCTACGCTTCGAGGAATGGGACGCCATGCGCCCGCTCTCCGTCGCGGTTTCGGCGACGCCCGGCGGTTGGGAGATGGAACAGTCCGGCGGTGTCTTCGCCGAACAGGTCATCCGCCCGACCGGCCTGATTGATCCGCCGGTCGAAGTGCGCCCGGCCAAGACGCAGGTCGACGATGTCGTGGGCGAAATCCGCGAGACCACCAGGGCCGGCTACCGCACGCTGGTCACCGTGCTGACCAAACGCATGGCCGAGGATCTGACCGAGTATCTGCACGAGCAGGGCATTCGCGTGCGCTACATGCACTCAGACATCGACACGCTGGAGCGCATCGAGATCCTGCGCGATCTGCGCCTCGGCGCCTTCGACGTGCTGGTCGGCATCAACCTGCTGCGCGAAGGCCTCGACATTCCCGAATGCGGCTTCGTCGCCATTCTCGATGCCGACAAGGAAGGCTTCTTGCGCTCCGAGACATCGCTGATCCAGACCATCGGCCGCGCCGCCAGAAACGTCGACGGCAAGGTCATCCTCTACGCCGACCAGATCACCGGCTCGATGGAGCGGGCGATGGCCGAGACCAACCGCCGCCGCGAAAAGCAGATGGAGTGGAACGCGGCCAACGGCATCACCCCGGAATCTGTCAAGTCGCGCATTTCGGACATCCTGGATTCGGTCTACGAGAAGGACCATGTCCGCGCCGACATCTCGCAGTTCACCGACAGCGCCGGCGCCATGATGGGCAACAATCTGAAGGCGCATCTCGACGCGATGGACAAGCAGATGCGCGACGCCGCCGCCAACCTCGATTTCGAGAAGGCAGCCCGCATCCGCGACGAGATCAAGCGGCTGCGCGAGATGGAGCTGTCCATCTCCGACGATCCGCTGGCCAAATATGCCGACATGGAAAGCCCGGTCTCAGGCCGCGAAAAGGGCAAGCACAACAAGGGCGTGGCCAAACATCGTACATCAGAGGAACAGGAGCGTTTCCGCAAGCTCGACGAGGCACGTGCCGCCGAAGAGGCGACCAAGGCTACCCGGTCCAACCTCTTCCACAAGCCGGCGCTCGACGAAATGGGCGCCGACGGCGCCGTGCCGATGAAGAAGCCGTTGTTTGCCAAGCCGTCGCTCAACGCCATGGGCCCGGGCACCGACATGCCGACGCCGGCCGGCGCGGTGTCGCGTTCACTGTTCAAGAAACAGTCGGCCGAAGAAGCGCACGGCTCCGATTTCGGCATCCCCGGTGACTCCACCAAGCCGCTGTTCAAGAAGAATTCGCTGGATGAGATGACCGTGCGGCGCACAGAAAAGCCTGTTGAGGGAAGAGTGCCGGCGAAGCCGCAGCCGATCTCCCCCCAAGTGGGGGAGATGCCCGGCAGGGCAGAGGGGGGCGCGAAGGAACGCGACGATTCCGCCAAACCTGTTGCCCGCCAGCGCGCCGGCATCGGCTCCTACGAAGACCCCGCCGACGCCCGCCGCGAAAAGCGCCGTCCCGGCAAGACGGGACGGCCGGGACGGTAGCGAGCTTCCCTTCTCCCCTTGTGGGAGAAGGTGGATCGACGCGCAGCGCCGAGACGGTTGAGGGGTGCTGGACGGATCGCCGTCGGTGCCAAGCTGGAGCACCCCTCATCCGACCGCTTCGCGGCCACCTTCTCCCACAAGTGGAGAAGGGGGAGCCTAGCCACTTGCCATCGGCCCTACCCTTGGTGTAGCCAGTTTCTACAACTCGAACGTCTTGAAAGGAGGGCTGCGTGTTATTTTCTCACCACCGTCAGCGCGGCCCTGTCCCTGCCCTGCGAGCTTGCTTGCAGGGCTGACCAGAGACGGTCCGGGTTTTTCTTCCCGCTTCGATTTTTTTGGTCCGCCCTTCGTGGTGCTGCAACGCTGAGCCTGATGGCCAGCCTGCGCACCGTCAAAGTGCATTGAACCGGAATTCACTCCGGACAGACCAGAGAAATCGACATGGCCCTGATCAGCCTCAAGTCTCTCGGCGTCACCATGAGTGCGCCGCTCTTGTCCAACCTCGACCTCACCATCGGCACCGGCGACCGGCTCGGCATCGTCGCCGCCAATGGTCGGGGCAAATCCACTTTGCTGAAGTGCCTGACCGGCGAGATGGAGCCGACATCAGGCGACATCACCCGCACGCGCGGCCTGCGCGTCGGCTATGTCGAGCAAGTCGTCCCCGCAGCCTTGGCCGGGCGTAGCTTTCATGAGGTCGTGGCCGACGCCTTGCCGGCCGAGCAGGCCGAAAGCGAGCAATGGCGCGTTGACGTGGTTCTCGACTCGCTCGATGTGCCGCAGCCGATGCGCGAGCGGCCGATGCGGGCCTTGAGCGGCGGCTGGCAAAGGCTGGCGCTGATCGCCCGCGTCTGGGTCACCGACCCCGACGTCCTGCTTCTCGACGAGCCGACCAATCACCTCGATCTCGGCAAGATCAGCCAGCTCGAGACCTGGCTGAACGCGCTGCCACGTGAGGTGCCGGTGGTGATCGCCAGCCACGACCGGGCGTTCCTCGACGCCACGACCAACCGCACGCTGTTCCTGCGCCCCGAACAATCGCCGGTGTTTTCGCTGCCCTATTCGCGGGCGAGGCTTGCGCTGGACGAGGTCGACACCTCGACCGAACGCAAGTTCCAGCGCGACATGAAGGTGGCGCAACAGCTGCGCCGGCAAGCGGCCAAGCTCAACAATATCGGCATCAATTCCGGCAGCGACCTTTTGACGGTCAAGACCAAGCAGCTCAACCAGCGGGCAGAGCGTCTGGAAGAAGCGGCAGCGCCGGCACACCGCGAAAGATCGGCGGGCGCGATCAAGCTCGCCAATCGCGGCAGCCATGCTAAGGTGCTGATCACGCTCGACGATTTGGTGGTCGGAACACCTGACGGCACGGTTCTGTTCAGCACCGGCAAGCGCCACATCTGCCAAGGCGACCGCATCGTCCTGCTCGGCCGTAACGGCGTCGGCAAGTCACGGCTGATCGGCCTGATCCGGAACGCCATCGTCGAGCCGGAAACGGCGGCGCAAGGCGTGAAGGTGACGCCGTCGACCGTGCCCGGCTATAGCGACCAGGCATTGTCGGGCATCGGCGGCGACGACACGCCGCTGGCGATGCTCTCGCGCAGATTCGATGTCGGCGAGCAGCGCGCCCGCTCGCTGCTCGCGGGCGCCGGCGTCAGCATCGACATGCAGGAGCGCAGGATCGGCGTGCTGTCGGGCGGACAGAAGGCGCGGCTGATGATGCTGGCGCTCAGGCTCGCCAATCCCAACTTCTATCTGCTCGACGAGCCGACCAACCATCTCGACATCGATGGCCAGGAGGCGCTGGAAGCGGAATTGCTGGAACATCAAGCGAGCTGCCTGCTTGCCTCGCACGACCGCTCCTTCATCCGCACGGTTGGCAACCGCTTCTGGCTGATCGAGAAAGGGCGGCTGACCGAGGTCGACGACCCGGAAGCTTTCTTCCGCGAGGTAGCCGAAGCCGGCGGTTGAAAAATTGCGAAAAAAATTCCGGCGCTCTGTCGGATGATGATCGCATGCCACGTCCTTGGGACGCCGACACGGTGATGCCGGCGCCAATCGAGGAGAAAGCATCATGTCTATTCTGTCATCCATAGGTCACGCCGTGACGCGTTACTCGGCGGCTCGCGCCCGTTATCGCAGCGAACGCGCCATCCTTTCATTGCCGATCGAGCTGCGCAAAGATATTGGCTGGCCGGAAATCATCGTCGATGGGCAAAACAGCCCGCGGATTCGCATCGAAGGTTGAAAGGTGGCAGTTGGCCGTCGCGGCAGGCGCCATTTCGAATCCAAAAAGCCATCGGCCGTGTAGGATCGTCGCCGTTCCGTTCGTCCTGTGGTTCGCAAAGGCAAACCAGACGCAAAGAGGAGCATGACATGAATGACCAGCCGCAGACCCAGCCCGCCGCCAAAGTGCTTGGCGGATTGACGCCCTACCTTCAGCTGGACGGCGCTTTCAAAGCCGCAGAATTTTACCAAAAGGCCTTCGGTGCCGAGCAGGTCTTTGCCTATCCGCCGGACGAACAGGGCCGCACCATGCATATCCATCTCCACATCAACGGTTCGACCCTGATGCTTTCCGACTTCTATCCCGAGCATGGAATGGCCGCTGTGAAGCCGCAGGGCTACACCATGCAGCTCCATCTCGGCAGCGACGATATCGACGCCTGGTGGAAGCGGGCCATCGAGGCGGGGTGCGAGGAAGTCGTGCCGTTGCAGGTGATGTTCTGGGGCGACCGCTGGGGCAATATGCGTGATCCGTTCGGCGTCGAATGGGCAATGAACGCACCGGTGAAAGCAGCTTAGCATTCCACACAGGCTGTGTCTGAAATCACCTCTCCCGCTCCAGAGGGAGAGGAAAACGATCGCATGGAGGAAATCAGATGTCCTATGTCGACGGTTTCGTACTTGCCGTACCGAAGGCAAAGCTCGATGCTTACAAGAAGCTGGCGGAAACCGGCGGCGCCGTCTGGAAGGAGCACGGTGCACTTGCCTACGTCGAATGCGTCGGCGACGACGTCCCTTATGGCGAGCTCACCTCGTTCCCGCGCGCCGTACAGGCCAAGGACGACGAGGTCGTCATCTTCTCATGGGTGGTCTACGAATCGCGCCAGAGCCGCGACGCGGTGATGGCCAAGGTGATGGCCGACCCGCGCCTCAAGTCGGACTGGGAGACCATGCCGTTCGACGGCAAGCGCATGATCTTTGGCGGTTTTCAGCCCTTCATCGAGCTGTAGGCGCCCCTCGATCAAGTTTGTCGTGCAGCGGCTTCAGCCGGTCGCCATAGCGCTTCCACAGGTCGACCGAGCCCTGATACATCGGCTGGCGCACTTGCGCAGCCGATGCCGTTCGCACCGGCCGGTCGGTCTGGTGGAACGACAGCACGGCGTCGTCCCACGGCAGGCCGAGATGGGCGATCAGCGCCCGCGACTGGCCTTCCTGGTCGGCGACGAAATCCTCGTAGCGAACGTCGTGCACGACATCAGGCAGCACGGCGTGCCAGTGCGCCATGATGTCGGTGTACAGATTGTGGAAATCGGCGAGCTCGTCGAGATCGTAGCCGTAGCGATGGCTGTCGCCGCGGAAGTGCACCTTGTAGATCGACAGGCAGGTCGCCGCCGCATCGCGCGCGCAATGGATGATCTTGGCCTTCGGCAGCATCAAATGGATGAAGCCCACCAAGAGGAAATTGCCGGGCATCTTGTCGGTGACGTGCCGAGAACCTGGATAGCGGGCGTGCAGCATGTCGAGATAGGCCTGGCCGGCCTCGGCATAGGCCTTGTCGGGCATGTCGGCGATGCCCCAGGGAAAGCCGCCCTTCATGCTGAGCGGAAACTGCTTGCCGACCGCCGTCTTCAATATGCCGAGCTCGCCGGCGCCATAGACCTGCGGATGGCTGGCGATGATCTGCTCGACCAGCGTGGTGCCGGAACGCGGCATGCCGACGACGAAGATCGGCGTGTCGTCGGCTATCCCGCTCGGCCTGTGCCTTTCAAAAAAGGCCTTGTCGAACACCGCCTTCATCGCCTCGAACTCGCCGCGCGTCTTGCCGGCGTCGTAGTCGATGCCCTGGCGGCGGATCGCGTTGCCTTCGGCGAAATAGTCGAAGGCGCGGCCATACTGCCTGAGGTCGTCATTGGCCTTGCCGAGACCGAAGGAAAGCTGCATGCGCGCCAGGCTGCCTTGCGGCGCCTTGGCGTGCTCCGCCTCCATGCGGGCAAGCTCGGCGTCGCGCTCCTTCTGGCGCTTGACCTGGGTAAGCATCAGCCAGGCCCTCGCCATGCCGGGGTCCACAGCCAGCGCCTGCCTGAAAAGATCCGCAGCCTCGTCGAGATTGCCCTTTTCCATCAGCCCGACACCCAGGCCGTGTAAAAGATCGGCATCCTTCGGCCGGATCGTCAGCGCCTCGCGAAAGACAGCCAGTGCCTCATCCAGCCGGCCCGCTTCCTGCAGCGTTTCGGCAAGCCCGACGCGGGCGCGGACATGGAACGGGTTACGGCCGATCGTGCCGCGATAAATATCCTCGGCGCCTTCGAATTGGCCGAGCTGCTTCAGCGACGAGCCGAGATTGTCACGCGCCGCCAGCTGGTCCGGCCGAATCGCCACCACCTTGCGGAAGAGATCGGCGGCGGCCGCGACCCGGCCGAGGTCGCGCAGCACGGTGCCGAGATTGTTGAGGAAATCCGGATTGTTCGGTTGCAGACGCACCGATTGTTCGATCAGCGCCAGCCCCTCGGCGCTGCGCCCGGTCTGGTGCAGCAGAAGCCCGAGGAAATGCGCAGCAGCCGGGTGGTTGGCCTTTTGCGCCAGCACCTGTCGGTAAAGCGCCTCGGCTTCCTGCCGGCGCCCGGCCTGGTGCAGCTGCAGCGCCTGCTGCACGTGCTGGTCGAGCCCCAGCGGCGGCTGTCCGCCTGAGCCGTAACGTGCGCCTGCCGGTTGTCTCGGATCTCTGTTGATGGGAAACCTGCCGTGTTGTCCGCCTGCCGCGATCTAGGCCATCGCTGCGGCGCGTGCAAGAGCAGACGGCGGTCGCTGCGAAGCAAACCTTCGAACCCGGGGGGAGCCTACCGAAAGTCGGCCGGCGTCAGCACATACATGTTCCTGCGGCCGTGCGAGTAGGCTTGGCGCGCAATCTCGTGGATCGACGAACGCTTGGCGTCGAAGGCGCTGAGAAATTCGGCCTCGGCTCCGCTTGCTGCCGGGTTTGCCGCCGAAAGTGCCGCGACCTCGACAAAGAACGGGACTTCGAGCATGCCGTCATGGCCGACGAAACGAATGCGCTTGGCCGCCGCGTCATAGGAGCGGCTGGGATTGGGAAAATTGAGCGTCATGGCTTGCGCGTCAAATCAGGCGGTTGCTTTCGGCAAGCTGGCGCGCCCGCCGCGCCGTGCCGTCGGTGTCGGCAATCCTTCGCCTTGCCGCCTCGTCGCTTCTTATCGTGAGACGCGGCGACAAGACCTTTATCGGCTTTGCGACAGGACTGACTGCAACTGTCGGGACATCCGGTGTTCTTGCGGAGTTCATGACTCTCTTCCTTCCATTGCTAGATAAATACAAATGCCGGAGGAATTTTTTCGGAAGTTCTTCAAACAATTTTTGAGGTGCACCGGGACCGTATCATCGTTCTGCGGATAACTATAGAAAAGTAATTTGACGTTGGTAGGGGTAAGAGGCCGAAAACTTCTTGAATAAGCCGTATTTTCAGACTATTGGTATGAAACCGTTTTGGGCCATGCTTGGCCCCGCGGTGTCAGGGATTCTCGGCCCGCCAAACTTATCCAAATCGCCGACACCTGGTACCGCAATGCAGGCTCCGCTTCCGGGGCAGGCCGGAAAGAAACTTCAAGGCACGAGAACTTCAAGGCACAAGCGAGAACTTCGAGGCACAAGAATGTCTGCTCGCACCACCCATTCCATAGCGCATTTCGCGGCACCTTTCGTGCTTGGCGGGCTGGATGGCGTGCAGCCGGCCGGCGACTATGACATCGACCACGACGAAGAACTGATCGACGGCATGTCCTGGCCTGCCTGGCGCCGCGTCGCCACTTTCATCCATCTGCCGGCAAGGACAGTGAAAAGCGCGACCAGCCAGCTTGTCGCCATTGACCATGCCGAGCTCGACGCAGCGCTTCGGCACGACCAGGAGAATGTCACATGATCCGCTTCCAGCAGAATGCGCGGCGCACGGACACGCCGGCGCATATCTTCACCGTCGGCCAGACCGTCCGCATGAAGAGCCGCACCGGCCTTGCCCAAAAGACCGCGGAGCTGTTCCAGATCAAGAGCCGGCTGCCGGTCAAGGACGGCTCGCCGCAATATCGCATCCGCAGCGATCAGGAGACCTATGAGCGGGTCACCACGGAAGACAATCTCGAACCGGTCGACAACCCGGCCAACTGAGCCGACGCGCCGCAACGCTGCTTCACATGCTGATGGTGCCGCAGATCTGCGTCGCCTGCGCATCTCCAACGGGAACGGCGCTGAGCTCTACGCCGGCCCCCAGATGGTGCTTATCCGGCCAGGCTGTAGGTCGGTGCGCTAGCAGGGCCCGTCATCGACGACGCGATAATCCGCCGCGCGGGCTTCGCATTCGTTGGGGAATGTGCGCAGTTCGCCATGGCGACGGGCACAGACCGGGCGGTATTCGCGGGTGCAGAATGTCTGCTCCTCACCGCCACCACCACCGCCGCGGCACTCGCCCTCGCGAATGATGCGGTATCCGGCCCGTTCGGCAAGGCAGGCATTGGCGAAGGTCTGGCGGTCGCCGCCGCGCCGGGCACAGACCGGGTCATATTGCCTAGTGCAGAATTGCGGCCCCGGCCGTGGCGGGCGCGGCCCCGGCCCCTCATCATCCACCACGACGGTGCAGGCTGCGAGAATTGCCGACAGGAACAGGATGGAAAAAACCTGCCGCGGAAAGATTGCCGCAAGAAACCGCATGAATGTTCCCTCCCTCGAAACTCCTGCCTGCACAAATGGTGCCTGGGTCAGGCCGATCCTCGTCATTCCGCTGCCAGATGCAACCCCTGTTTGCAACTGGCGAGCCAGGGCGGTATGCCGGCGCAAGCCAAGACAGCACCTGCCCCGCTGGCTGGACCATGCCTGGGTGAAGTCTGGCCGATGACCGCGCAGAGAACCGGGACTATCGGTGCGATGCGTCGGGATGCGCCTGTTGGGGCCGCCCGCGGCTGTGTCTTGCAAGCATCACGTTTCCGTGCGATAAATTTTGTGTTCGGGCATTTGCGACCCGGAGAGCGGAACGTTTTGGACGACCTTTCCCCGATACTGTGAATCTCTGACAGCCCCGTTTTCGGCGGGGGGTTTTACCCATGCGCCAATGCATGACTGCCGAAGCAACCACCGGGACTTGCCCACGGCGCCAGGCGGCGGGCGGAACCACCAAGACTGACACGGGTGAAGGAGTTTCCCCAATGGCCCAGACCGGCACCGTTAAATTCTTCAACGCTACCAAAGGCTTCGGCTTCATCACGCCCGATGGCGGCGCCAAGGATGTGTTCGTCCACATCTCGGCGATCGAGGCTTCCGGGCTGCGCACGCTTGTCGACGGTCAGAAGGTCACCTTCGATGTCGAGCCCGACCGTATGGGCAAGGGTCCGAAAGCGGTCAATCTCCGCGCTGCCTGAAACCACAGCGTGCCGCGCGTCCTTTCGGGGTGTGAGGATGCTGCAAGGCTTTTGGAGTGAACTTGAATTCTGTAAAGGCGCGGCGGTTTTCGTCGCGCCTTTTGTGTTCCGGGATGCTTGCCCGCACCCGCAAAACTTTCTCTTGCCGATGGCACTAAAATAAAGGACAAATTTCCGTCCGGGCATTTGCCGGCCCGAGACTGGACTTGTGGGATCAAAGGAGCTTCCCATGCCGCAGACCGGCACCGTCAAATTCTTCAATCACGCCAAGGGCTTCGGCTTCATCACGCCGGACGACGGGGCAAAGGATGTCTTCGTCCATATTTCGGCCGTGCAGGCGTCGGGTCTTCCCGGTCTTGAGGATGGGCAGAAAGTGACATTCGACACCGAGCCGGACAAGCGCGGCAAGGGTCCGAAAGCCGTCAACCTGTCGATCGGCTGAACCACCCCCGGACAGAATGGACGTGGGCCGGTCTGGCCTGCGGTGTTTGCCGCACGCTTGAACCGCCCAGTTAGATGAACCGCCTGGTCAAATTTCGTTCAGCCCCCGTTCAGCCACGGTCGCATATTAATCTTCGTTAAAGCCGGACCGCATCCCCCGAAAACGACCCGGGCCGGCACGAAGGAGACCGACATGAACCGAATTTTCAAGACTGCCATCCTGTCCGCCGCGGTCGTTGCGACCACGCTTGCGACCTTGCCCGCGGCCAATGCCGACGAATGGCGCCATCACCGCCGCCACCACGGCCACGGCGACGCCGTTGCGGCCGGCGTGCTCGGCCTTGCGGCCGGTGCCCTGATCGGCGGTGCGCTCGCCAGCCCGCAGCCCCGCTATTACGACCCGGCCTATGATGATGAATACTACAGGCCCGCCCCGGTGCGCCGTTATTACGTGCAGCCGCGAGTGGCCTATGCCGAAAGCTATGCGGAGCCGTGGACCCGCGGCTGGTACGAATACTGCTCGGACCGCTACCGGAGCTTCAACGCCCGTACCGGCACGTTCACCGGCTATGACGGCGAACAGCATTTCTGCACCGCCAATTAGCGGAGGCAGTTTCCCGTCGGAAAAAAGCGCGGTCGCACAGGCTGCGCTTTTTGTTTCCGGCAAGCGGTTTCAGACCAGAAAAGGATTGCTCCGCCGCTCCTCACCAAAACGGCCGCCGGGACCATGGCCGCAGATAAAGCCGATGTCGTCGCCCAACGGCAAAAGCTTCTCCTTGATCGAGGCGATCAGCGCGGCGTGGTTGCCGCCCGGCAGATCGGTGCGGCCGACCGAACCGCGGAACAGCACGTCGCCGACATGCGCGAACTTCGCCGCCCGGTTATAGTAGACGACGTGGCCGGGTGCGTGGCCCGGACAATGGAGCACCTCGAACTCGTGCGAGCCGAACGAAACGGTCTCGCCTTCGGCAAGGAACCGGTCGGGGACACAGTTGCGCACGGGATCGGTGATGCCGTAGCGCTTCGCCTGGTTCTCGAGATTGGCGAGCAGCGGCCGGTCGGCGGCATGCGGACCGATGATCTCGATACCGAGCGCCTCCTTCAGTTCCATGGCCCCGCCGGCATGGTCGATATGGCCATGCGTAATCCAGATCGCGCCGGCAGTGATCGCATTGTCCTCGAGCGCCGCCAGCACCTTGTCGATGTCACCGCCCGGATCGACGACAACGCCTTGTCTGTCGTCCATGTCGAAGAGGATGGTGCAGTTCTGCTGGAACGGCGTGACCGGCACGATGCCGGCGTTGAGCTGACCCATATTCGTCCTTTCACGCTGTCGGAGTGCTGCGCGTCCCCTCGAACGCGTCAGGAGAGCTCCAACCTTGAACCAGGCCCTGATGTAGAGACACACGCGAACGGCGTCCACCGCTCCCACAAACGGCAAACGAAATGGGCGGCCGAAGCCGCCCATTTGAGAACCTGAAACGTCGAAGCTTATTTCT
The DNA here is from genome assembly GCF_040321495.1 of Mesorhizobium sp. M0408. NCBI lineage: Bacteria > Pseudomonadati > Pseudomonadota > Alphaproteobacteria > Hyphomicrobiales > Phyllobacteriaceae > Mesorhizobium > Mesorhizobium sp. M0408. Next base: position 76,331 of record NZ_JAMYRO010000006.1, read on the forward strand.
TCATCGCGTTCATGACCGCACCGATGATGCCGGTCAGGATGGCGCCGCCGCCGGCACCGCCAACGATATTTGAAATGTTCAACGCGCTGCCGGCCCCTGCCGCCGTGGCGGCTGCTGCCGGATCGACCGCGCCACCCAGCAGACTGTTGAGGATGGCCGCACCGCCGACGCCGCCGACAGCGCCACCCAGGATTTTGGTAAGCTGCCCCATCGCCGCACTCTTGATAGCCGCACCCACCGCCTGACCACCGATGATGCCCGTAATCACCTGAATAATGATCGGAAGAAGCGTGTTCATATCCATATTTCCAGTCCCTCCATAGCTGCCAGCCTCCCAGGCCGACGCCATCATGAGACGCCGAATTGAATGAAAGTCAAATGCGCAAACGCTTAAATAAAAGGAGCGGCCCGAAAACCGCCCCTACTTGATAAAAAACCTGTGACTTTCGTTATTCTGCAGCAATCGCGTGGTTGGGTTGAACCGCCGCAGAATAGTCGTTCATCAATGTCTTGGCGATATCGCCGACCTCGAATCGGTACGGACCGATCTCCGAAACCGGTGTCACCTCGGCCGCCGTCCCGGTGAGGAAGCACTGGTGGAAGCCTTCAAGCTCCTCCGGCATGATGGCGCGCTCGATCACCTCCAAACCGCGGTCCTTGGCAAGGTCGATGACCGTGCGGCGGGTGATGCCGTCGAGGAAGCAATCAGGCCTGGGCGTATGGATCTTGCCGTCCTTGACGAAGAAGATGTTGGCGCCTGTCGCTTCCGCCACCTGGCCACGCCAGTCGAGCATCATGGCGTCGGCATAGCCCTTGGCCTCGGCGGCATGCTTGGACATGGTGCAGATCATGTAGAGGCCGGCCGCCTTCGATTTCGACGGTGCGGTGCGCGGGTCGGGGCGGCGCCATTCGGCCATGTCGAGCCGGATGCCCTTGAGCTTCTGCGCCGGGTCGAAATAACTCGGCCACTGCCAGATGGCGATGGCGCAGTTGATCCGGCTGTTCTGTGCGGAAACGCCCATCTGTTCGCTGCCGCGCCACGCGATCGGCCGGACATAGGCGTCCTGGAAACCTTGCTTCTTCAACAGCGTGCGGCAGGCGTCGTCGATCTCGGCGACCGAGTAGGGTATCTTGAAGCCAAGCAGGCGCGCCGATTCATGCAGGCGTTCGGTGTGGTCGGTCAGCTTGAAAATTTCGCCCCCATAAGCGCGCTCGCCCTCGAATACCGCGCTGGCGTAGTGCAGCCCGTGGGTCAAGACGTGGATCTTGGCGTCGGCCCATTTGACGAACTCGCCGTTCATCCAGATAAAGCCGTCCAGTTGGTCGAAGGGAACGGATGCCATGGTAACCTCCCGCGGGCGGCGGCCCGCACATCATTGTGTCGTTGCGTGTTTCGTTTCGGCCGCTGTGGGCGGCCATTGTCTCAAAGCGTAGGCGGATATTTAAGGTCTGGCAAACTCAGGAAGTTCCGGAAAAAACGGCTTCGCTTGCCTTTTCGTTCGCAATCCGCCGAAAAGCTTGCCAAAAATTAGCATCGCGCGGAAAATACGTCAATAGTGCTGACATAATTTCCTGCTTCACACGGAGAAAAGATGACGAGCCACGCAGCCGCAGAACCGATCAGGACGGCGATCACCGACGAGGACGGCATCGATTTCGCCATCATCGAGTTGTTCTTCTTCGCCTATCGCGACTTTACCTCCGATCCGGACCAGATCCTGGCCGAATACGGTTTTGGCCGTGCCCATCACCGGGTGTTGCATTTCGTCAATCGCCGGCCCGGGCTGACGGTCGCCGAGCTCCTCGACGTGCTCAAGATCACCAAGCAGAGCCTGGCGCGCGTGCTCAAGCAACTGATCGACACCGACCATATCGTGCAATTGCAGGGCCCTCGCGACCGCCGCCAGCGCGAACTCTACCCGACGGCCAAGGGCCGTGCCCTGGCGCTGGCGCTGGCGCGGCCACAGTCGCGCCGCATCCATGCTGCATTGGAAGATTCCGGAGCCACCGAACGCGCCGTTATCGAACGGTTCCTTGAAGCGATGGTCAATCCGGAACTAAGGGCGCAGATCGACATTGTGCCCGCAAAGATGTCAGGGAAAAACCATGGAGACCATTGAGAGGGTTGATCATCCGACAGCACCGGAAGACGACGCGCCGCATCTGCTGGTGGTCGACGACGACACCCGTATCCGCAATCTTCTGAAACAGTATCTGACCGAAAACGGCTTTCGCGTCACCGTCGCCGGAAATTCCGGCGAGGCGCGGCGCAAGCTCGCCGGCCTCGACTTCGATCTGATCGTGCTCGACGTCATGATGCCGGGTGAAAGTGGCGTCGACCTCACCAAGGCGCTGCGGGCGGAGAAAACCGTGCCGATCCTGATGCTCACCGCACTGTCCGAAACCGACAGCCGGATCACCGGGCTCGAGGCCGGCGCCGACGACTATCTGCCTAAACCGTTCGACCCGCGCGAGCTGATCCTGCGTATCAACAATATCCTGCGCCGCGGCGGCCCCGCGACAACGCCTAAGGTCGAACAGCTGGTCTTTGGCCCCTATACGTTCCAGATCGCCAGGCGTGAGCTGAAGCGCGGCGGCGAGGCGCTCAAGCTGACCGACCGCGAGCAGGAAATCCTGGCGATCTTCGCTGCGCGTGCCGGCGAAACGATACCGCGGCATGAGCTTGTCGGCGATGAATCCGAGGTCGGCGAGCGCACGATCGACGTCCAGATCAATCGGCTCCGCCGCAAGATCGAACGCGATCCGTCCAATCCGGTCTGGCTGCAGACAGTGCGCGGTATTGGGTATCGGCTCAGCGTGGAATAGAATGTCGCCGACAGCGGTCCTTTGCCGGGCCGCCGGTGAGCGAAAAGACGAATGGCGACCACGCAACTCGAACGGCCGGGAGATGGCGGCTTGAGCGCTCGCGCGACGCGGGCGCTCAAGGCCGTGCCGCGCGCCTGGAACCGTTTCTGGCGCCTGGTGTCGCTTTACATGCCGAAGCGGCTCTATGCCCGCTCGCTGATCATCGTCATCGCGCCGATGATCATGCTGCAGTCGGTCGTCGCCTTTGTCTTCATGGAGCGCCACTGGCAGACCGTGACGCAGCGCCTGTCGCAGGCCACGGTGCGCGACATCGCCGCCATCATCGACCTGATAGAGACCTATCCTCACGACGCTGACTACGCCAACGTCATCCGCATCGCCCAGGATCGCATGCAGCTGAAAGTCGACCTCCTACCGCCCGACCCGCTGCCGCCTCCCGGGCCAAAGCCGTTCTTCTCGATCCTCGACGAGATCCTTTCGTCCGAGATCACCCGCCAGATCAACCGTCCGTTCTGGATCGATACGGTCGGCAATTCCAATATCGTCGAGGTCCGCGTCCAGCTCGAGAACAAGGTGCTGCGCGTCTTCGTGCGCCGCAGCCAGGCCTATGCATCGAACACCCATATTTTCCTGATCTGGATGGTCGGCACCTCGCTGGTGCTGCTGATGATCGCCATTCCCTTCCTGCGCAACCAGATCCGGCCGATTCTGACGCTGGCCGAGGCGGCCGAGAGCTTCGGCAAGGGCCGGCCGATGCCGCGCGATTTTCGCCCGCGCGGAGCCGAGGAGGTCCGCCGCGCCGGCTTTGCCTTCATCCAGATGCGCGAACGCATCGAACGCCAGCTCGAGCAGCGCACCGCCATGCTGAGTGGCGTCAGCCACGATCTGAGGACCATCCTCACCCGCTTCAAGCTGCAATTGGCGCTTGCCGGGACCAAGGCAGCCGATACCCAGGCACTCGACCAGGACATCGACGACATGCAGTCGATGCTGGAAGGCTACCTTGCCTTTGCACGCGGCGAAGCTTCGGAAGACGCCGGCCAGTTCGATCTCGAAGCCTTCTTCGATAAGCTTCGCGAGGAGGCCGCGCTGCGCAAGCGCAAGCTGTCGACCGTGCTCGTCGGCGATCCGCATGTGCACGTGCGCCCCAATGCCTTTGCCCGGCTGCTGTCCAACGTCGTCGGCAATGCATTCCGCTATGCCAAGTCGGTGGAGATCAATGCCAATCATGGGCGCGGTTCGCTGCTCGTCACCATCGACGATGACGGTCCGGGAATTCCGCCCGAAAAGCGGGAGGATGTATTCAAGCCGTTCGTGCGGCTGGACGAGGCCCGCAACCTCGACGCCAGCGGCACCGGCCTTGGCCTCTCCATCGCACGTGACATTGCCCGCAGCCATGGCGGCGACATCGTCCTCGAACGCAGCCCGCTCGGCGGCCTTCGGGCGGTGATCAAGGTCCCCGCTTGACGGCAGCGACACCCGGCCTTCATCGGCCCGTCATGAAACCATGGTGAAGAGCGCCAATGAAGCGCGCGATCCTGATTGATTCGGCCCTGCGGCCTCATTTCGACCCCGCGCCTGTCCGGGTGCGCCGGTGCGAGGCCAGAGTGGCGGCGTGGTCGCCGTTCAGGCATCGCGGCAAGCCAATCAAGGTTGCCGCCAAGGGACCGCCATGCGCATCCTGATGGTCACCGACGCCTGGCGCCCGCAAGTCAACGGCGTCGTCCACACGCTGGAGCGCCTCTCGGAGACCCTGAAATCCTTCGATATCGAGACGGACTTCCTGACGCCGAATATCTTTCGCACCCTGCCTCTGCCGACCTATCCCGATATCAGGCTGGCGCTGACGACGCCGCTCCGCGTGGCGCAGCTGATCGAGGCACGCAAGGTGGATCACATCCATATCGTCACCGAAGGACCGCTCGGCATTATGGCCCGGCGCTACTGCCGCAACGCCGGCCGCCCGTTCACGACCAGCTATCACACACGTTTTCCGGAATATCTGAGCGCGCGCCTGCCGGTGCCTGAAGCATGGGCCTATCGCTGGCTGCGTGATTTCCACAATTCAGGACAGGGCACGCTGGTTGCCACCCAGTCGCTTGCCGACGATCTTGCGGCGCGCGGCTTCACCAAGCTCCGGCCGTGGACGCGCGGCGTCGACACCGATCATTTTCGGCCGGACAAAAGAAAGGACCTGGGATTTCCCGGACCGATCTTCCTCTGCGTCGGCCGCGTCGCGATCGAAAAGAACCTGCCGGCCTTCCTCGACCTCGACCTGCCGGGCAGCAAGGTGATCGTAGGCGAAGGGCCGGAATTGGCGAAGCTGAAGGCCAGATATCCCGATGCCCATTTCCTTGGCCATCGTCCGAACGACGAACTGGCCGAGATCTACGCTTCGGCCGATGCCTTCGTCTTCCCCAGCCGCACCGACACGTTCGGCAACGTCATCATCGAGGCGCTGGCCAGCGGCACGCCGGTCGCAGCCTATCCAGTCACCGGACCGATCGATATTGTGGGTGACGGCATCGGCGGCGCGGTGTCGGACGACCTGCGGCAAGCAGCGCTCGCCGCCCTTCACGTCGACCGCGCCGAGGCGCGGCAACGCGCGATGCGCTACAGCTGGAAGGCCTGCGCGGAAATGTTCATGGAAACGGTCGAAGAGGCGCTGGGTACCACGCGTAAACTCGCTGCGTGAACAACAGCGCAGCTAGAACAACCTGCCGCCGTCCGGCACCTTGCGCTCGATCGCGCCAAGGACGACGGCGCCCTCCTCGTCAGGAAAGCCGAGCGTCAGCACTTCCGACACGAATGGCCCGATCTGACGCGGCGGGAAATTGACCACAGCGAACACCTGCCGGCCGATTAGGGTTTCGGGCGTATAATATTTCGTGATCTGGGCCGAGGATTTCTTCACCCCGATCACGGGACCGAAGTCGATTTTCAATTTGATCGCCGGCTTGCGCGCCTCGGGAAAAGGCTCGGCCTCGACGATCGTGCCGGCGCGGATGTCGATGCGGTCGAAATCGGCAAAGCTGATCTCGGGTTTTCGCGCGTTGCTCGAAACCATCGACGGTCAGGCGTTTCCGTAGGTTTCGAACAGCACGCCGGCCAACGCATCCTTGGCCGAAGTTCCCGACCAGACGACGAACTGGAACGCCTGGAAATAGCATTCGCAGGCTTCCAGCGCCGACGACAGCAGCACCTCGACCTGCTGGCTCGACGGCTCGACCCCACCGGCCAGCAGCAGCGACTGGCGGAACATGATGGCGCCTTCCTGCTCCCAGAGGTCGAAATGGCCAAATAGCATCTGCTCGTTGATCAGCGAAAGCAGCCGCATCACCTCGAGCGCGCGCGCCTCCGGGACCTTGATGTCGAAGGCGCAGGCCAGGTGCAGCGCCTCGTAGTCCTCCATCCAGGAGAATGAAACGTGGTAGTCGGTCCAGCTTCCGGCAACCGAGATCGAGATCTCGTCGTCGCCGGCCCGCTCGAAGGACCAATCGTTGTTGTGCGCCACCTGCTCGATAACATCCACCGGATGGATTTCGCGGGAGAATTCGAGTTCGAGAAGTTCCATGAAATGCTTCCTGTCGTTCTGGGAGCGCCACCACACGCTCCGCGGGAGAGGCACACTCGAACAATTCTGCCTAGAACTCGGACGGCCAGGACTTCGTCAACGCAAAGACCCCGGACCGGACCCCACCGCCCGGCGCATGACCCTGCTCCGAATCATGCAACAAATTCAGTCTATTGATCGGGAGTCGCGTGACCAGCCAAATTTTTCGCACTGCGTCATTCGCATGTGGAAAGGCGCTGTCACAAAGATTCACGCAGTACCGGTAAGCGATTCACGACAAAGCGCTTTTTGCGATCCGGCTTTGTGGAAAAGTTTAACGATTTATTTCTTGTTATTTTTTTGCACGCGGCTTTGCCGCAGCCGCAGGCGCTGCTTGACCGGTCAATTCGGCAAGCCTGGCCTCGAGCGCCTCGATGCGAGCGGCGAGGCGGGTGTTTTCTTCCCTGGCCTTCGCCGCCATGTCGCGAGCGGCCTCGAATTCCTCGCGCTGCACCACGTCCATGGAGTTGAGTATGCGCTCGGCCTGGCCCCTGAAGGCGGTCTCCACCTCGCGCCGCACGCCTTGCGCGGCACCGGCTGCATCGGTCATCAGCTTGGCGAATTCATCGAGAATGCGGTTCGGTCCGGTCGCCATGGCAAATCCTCGCTTGGTCGAATTGACGTAGTGGCGCACGATTCGGAATGCAAGCATATGCTTGCCTTGACCGCGCCAAAAGCCTGCCGCATGGTCCGCGCCCGAACCTGATTGGGAACCCGGAGACCCTGTTGAGCGAATATTTGCTGCCGCTGGCCGCCCTGCCCTTTCCCAACATCGACCCGGTCATCGTCCGGATCGGACCGCTGGCGGTGCATTGGTACGGCGTCGGCTACATCGTCGGCATTCTGTTTGCCTGGTGGTATGCCAAGCGCCTCGTCACCAACCCAAAACTGTGGCCCGACGGCACCCTGCCGATGAAGCCCGTCGACCTCGACGACTTCATCGTCTGGGCAGCCATCGGTGTGGTGCTCGGCGGACGCACCGGCTACGTGCTGTTCTACGACCTGCCGCGCTACATTGCCAATCCGCTCGATATCGTCGCCGTCTGGCAGGGCGGGATGTCGTTTCATGGCGGCCTGCTCGGCGTCATTCTCGCAATGACGCTGTTTTCCCGGTCTCGCGGCATCCGCACATGGTCGCTGTTCGACGTGGTTGCCGCCGGCGTGCCGGTGGGGCTTGGCCTCGTTCGCCTGGCAAACTTCATCAATTCCGAACTATGGGGCCGGCCGACCGACGTTCCATGGGCATTCGAATTCCCCAATGGCGGCCCATTTGCACGCCATCCGAGCCAGATCTACGAGGCGCTCCTCGAAGGGCTGGTGTTGTTCCTTGTCCTGCGCTTCCTCACCCATTCGCGGCTCAAGCTGAAGGCGCCGCGCTTCGTCGGCGGCGCCTTCATCGCCGGCTATGGCGCCTCGCGCATCTTCGTCGAATTCTTTCGCGAGCCCGACCAGCAGCTTGGTTACCTCCTTGGCACGAGCTGGCTGACCATGGGAATGGTGCTGTCACTGCCGATGGTGCTGGCCGGCATCTGGGCGATGGCTACAGCCAAGCCGGTGACAAAACCGCAGCCGGCATGACGCGGCTGAAGACCCGCATCGCCGAGCTGATCGGTGCGGTGGGACCGATCCCCATCAGCGAATACATGGCGCTCTGCCTGTTCGATCCGCAGGACGGCTATTATACGACGCGCGAGCCGTTCGGCGCCGCCGGCGACTTCGTCACCGCGCCGGAGATCAGCCAGATGTTTGGCGAACTGGTCGCCATCTGGCTCTACCAGGCGTGGCTGGCGATCGACCGGCCGACGCCGGTCGCCATCGCCGAAATAGGCCCCGGCCGCGGCACGCTGATGAGAGATATGCTGCGCACGCTTTCGCGGCTCGATCCGACGCTTGCCGCCAGCGCATCGTTCGCCTTGATCGAGACCAGTCTGCGGTTGACCGAGGTCCAGAAACGAACGCTTGCCGGGACGTCGGCCACCATCGCCTGGCATGAGGCCGTCGACACACTACCGCGGGGGCCGCTTCTGATTGTTGGTAACGAGCTGTTTGACGCGGTGCCCATCCGCCAGTTCGTCCGCGCTGGGGCCGGCTGGCGCGAGCGGATGATCGGTCTCGACGATGCGAACCGGCTGCGCTTTTTCGTCGGCGCCGGCTCGCTTGACCCGATGCTGCTGCCGGAGGGTGCCGAGAATGCGCCGCAAGGTGCCATCGTCGAGGTGGCGCCAGCCCGCGCCGCCCTGATGGCGGCCATCGCCGGGCGACTTGCCGGATTTGGCGGCGCCGGCCTGTTTCTCGACTACGGTCACCTCCAGCCCGGGATCGGCGACACCTTGCAGGCCTTGCGCAAGCACGGTCATGAGGACGTGCTGGCCAATCCGGGGCAGGCCGATCTCACAGCCCATGTCGATTTCGCTGCCCTCGCGGCAACCGTTCGGGCACACAGCCTCGATGCCCACCTCTCAACGCAAGGTGAATTCCTGCTCAAGATGGGGCTTCTCGAACGAGCTGGCCGGCTCGGCGCCAATGCCGATGAGGCAGCTCGCGAAAAGATCGCGGCCGACGTCGAGCGCCTCGCCGGCCCGCTGGCCATGGGCGAACTCTTCAAGGTGCTTGCCGTCCTCCCTGCCGGCATTGCCGTTCCGCCGTTTCCAAGCACGGATTGACTTTTCGCTGCCGCCTCTCTCACTCTCCCGTCTCCGACTAGCGCCCGACATCAACTGCGCCAGCCTTCAACTGACCAGCCTTCAACTGCGCCCCTTCAACTCGCTTGACGAAATCGCCCATACGGACAACAAAGCCGCCATGCTGAATCAGACCAAACCGGATCCCGTTCGGTCGCCCTTGCTGGAAACGGCGCAAGGCATCCGCCACGGCTACTTCACGCGAGTCGGCGGCATTTCCAGCGGCATCTACCGGGGCCTCAACATCGGCACCGGCTCGAACGACGACCAGACGCTGGTGCGCGAGAATCGCCGCCGGGTCGCCGAATGGATGGGCGTGCCTGCAAACCATCTGCTGACCGCTCACCAGGTTCATTCGCCGGACGTCGTGATTGCCAGGGAGCCTTTTGCCGGCGAGCGGCCCAAGGCCGACGCCATTGTCACCGACCGGCCGGGCATTGCCGTCGGTGCCTCGACCGCCGACTGCGGACCGGTCCTCTTCGCCGACGCCGAGGCGCGCATTATCGGCGCCGCCCATGCCGGCTGGAAAGGCGCTTTCACCGGAGTGCTGGAAAACACCATCGCGGCAATGGAAAGCCTCGGCGCCCGGCGCGACCGCATCGTCGCAGTGCTCGGTCCTTCGATCGGCCCACGGAATTACGAAGTCGGACCGGAATTCGTCGCCCGTTTCGTCGACGCCGATGCCGGCAATGCTCGCTATTTCGCGCCCTCCGCAACTGCCGGACACGCGATGTTCGATCTCAACCGCTACACGGTCGACCGGCTGACCAAGGCTGGCGTCAACGCCGAAGGACTTGGCCGCTGCACCTATGCCGAGGAAGAGCTTTTCTACTCCTATCGGCGCAGCACGCATCGCAACGAGCCCGACTACGGGCGGCAGGTTTCGGCAATCGTTTTGGAGGCTGACTGATGGCGCTGCATTTCGAACGCTCGGAATTCGACGCGCGGCGCGATCGACTGATGATCGAGATCGCCGAAAAGAAGCTCGACGCCGTCCTGCTGTTTGCCCAGGAAAGCATGTATTGGCTAACCGGCTACGACACCTTCGGCTTCTGCTTTTTCCAGTGCCTGGTGGTCAAGGCCGACGGCTCGATGGTGCTGCTGACGCGTTCGGCAGACTTGCGCCAGGCGCGCCACACCTCGATCATCGACAACATCGTTTTGTGGACGGACCGCAACGGCGCCAATCCGGCGGTAGACCTGCGCAATCTGCTCAACGAGCTTGACCTGCTCGGCGCCCGGATCGGCGTCGAATACGACACCCACGGCCTGACCGCCTATAATGGCCGGCGCCTCGACGAGCAGTTGCAGACCTTCGGGCAGATCGCGGATGCCTCCGGCATTGTCAGCCGGCTACGGCTGTTCAAGAGCCCGGCAGAAATCGCCAAGGCGGAAAAAGCCGCAAATCTGGCCGACGACGCGCTGGACGCAGCACTGCCGCTGATCAAGCAGGGCGGCGATGAGGCGCTGATCCTCGCCGCCATGCAAGGTGCGATCTTTGCCGGCGGCGGCGATTATCCGGCCAACGAGTTCATCATCGGCTCCGGAGTCGACGCCCTGCTTTGCCGCTACAAGGCCGGTCGCCGCAAGCTCACCAAGAACGACCAGCTGACGCTCGAATGGGCCGGTGTCTTCCACCACTACCATGCGGCAATGATGCGCACGGTGTTGACCGGCAAGGTATCGAAACGCCACCAGGAATTGTTCGATGCCGCCCGCGCCGCGCTACTTGCAGTCGAGAAGGCGATGACGCCCGGTAATACGTTCGGCGACGTGTTCGACGCCCATGCCCGCACCCTCGAAGCCCACAATTTGACCAAGCACCGGCTCAATGCCTGCGGCTATTCGCTCGGCGCCCGCTTCACCCCGTCCTGGATGGATATGCCGATGTTCTATCAGGGTAATCCCGAACCGATTGCGCCGAACATGACGCTGTTCGCCCATATGATCATCATGGACTCCGAAACCGAAACCGCGATGACTCTTGGCCGCACCTATCTGACCACCGAATCCCAGCCGAAGCCGCTGTCCCGCCATGATCTCGACTTGATCGTGCAGTGAATCCATAATGGAAAGAGTGTGAGGGGCGTTCGTCGCCAAGGAGTTTTCAGGCTAATGAGACGATCGCATGTGACGACCGTGTCATTGCTCGTGGCGCTGGCATTGGCGGCCTGCACCAATGCGAAGGACGTTCTCGAACCCTCGGCCATTGCCCCGCAATCGACGCAATCGCTCTCCGGAGCCGGAGGTGCCGCGACGCCCCCCTCAACTCCGGCTCAGCCTGCCGGCACCGCGCAAACTGCAGATACAGCGCAGCCTTCCGCTGCAGCAGCCGTGCCGCCCGCCAAAAGCGCGGCTGCCATTGCGCGGACCCGGCTGCAGGTGGCGCCGATCGTCGGCGCCTCGGTAGAAGCCGCGACACCGCTGACCGCCGAGCTTCAGACACGCGCCAGGCAGCGCGGCATCACCTTGGCCGGCAGCACCGACCAGACCCCTACGCATGTGCTCAAGGGCTATTTCTCGACCATGACGGAAGGCAAGGACACTACCGTCATCTATGTCTGGGACATCTATGACCCGGCCGGCAACCGGCTGCATCGCATCAACGGCCAGCAGAAGGCGCCCTCTGTTGGCGGCGGCGAAGGCTGGGCGGCGGTCGCCCCGGCGACCATGCAGGCAATTGCCGACCAGACAATCGACCAGTTCGCCACCTGGCTTGGCGGCGGCGCCGGCTGACCTGGAGCATAATTCCGAAAGTGGAATTCGGTTTTCGGAAAAGATCATGCTCAGACTGAAAGGCAGAGCTATGCCGATTCCGTCGGCATCGAAGTGGACCTATCGCCGCATCGTCAAGCCGTAAGCGTTTATTGAGATTAGCCGGCGGATTCCCATTCACGACGCTTGCAATACCGGCGCGGGCCGCTAAAAGCCCGACTAAGAGGCTGGAGTGCTATCGGAGTCTCTCAATCCTTCGCCAGGAACGCTGCATGAAGCTCTTCGCGGGCAATTCCAACAGGGTGCTGGCCGAATCAGTCGCCCGCTACCTCAACATTCCGCTGGGCAAGGCCAGCGTCAGGCGCTTCGCCGACCAGGAAATCTTCGTCGAGATCCAGGAGAACGTGCGCGGCGAGGACGTCTTCATCCTGCAGTCCACCTCGTTCCCGACCAACGATCATTTGATGGAACTGCTCATCATGATCGACGCCTTCATGCGCTCCTCGGCCAAGCGCATCACTGCAGTTATTCCTTATTTCGGCTATGCCAGGCAGGATCGCCGCGCCTCGGGCCGCACACCGATCTCGGCCAAGCTGGTCGCCAACATGATCACGAGGGCGGGCGTCAACCGGGTGCTGACCCTGGATCTCCATGCCGGCCAGATTCAAGGCTTCTTCGACATCCCGACCGACAATCTGTTTTCCGTGCCGGTCATGGCCCGCGACGTAAAGGCGAAATACAAGCAGCTTGCCAATGTCATGGTGGTGTCGCCGGATGTCGGCGGCGTGGTCCGCGCCCGCGCGCTCGCCAAGCGCATCGACGCCCAGCTTGCCATCGTCGACAAGCGCCGCGAGCGCCCCGGCGAATCGGAAGTCATGAACGTCATCGGTGACGTGCGCGGCAAGGATTGCCTGTTGATCGACGACATCATCGATTCGGGCGGCACGCTGTGCAATGCGGCCGATGCGCTGCTTGCCGACGGCGCCACCAGTGTCACCGCCTATACTACCCATGGCGTTTTGTCCGGCGGCGCCATCGCCCGCATCGGCGCCTCGAAACTGCAGGAACTGGTCATCACCGATTCCATCCAGCCGACCCAGGCAGTGCTGGACGCCGCCAATATCCGCGTCATCTCCATCGCCGAATTGATGGGCGAGGCGATCTCGCGCACGGCGACCGAGGAATCGGTGTCGAGCCTGTTCGATTAATTCGTGTCGCGCAAAGTGCAGCGGTTTTGCGATAACGACATGCATAAAAGCAAGAACCCAAAGCGCGTCGCATGAGGCCGGTCGAACGCGACGCCCTTCAGGGCTGCGACTCAGGCCGAGCCGGACCGCTTATTCGTCGCACACCTTCGCCAGCATCACGGGCGCCCCGCATGTAACCGCGTGGCGAGGCTCCCAGCATGCGCTTGAACATGGTGATGAACGCCGGCACGCTGTCATAGCCGAGATCGAGCGCCACCCTAGTGATCGGCTCGCCGTCGGCCAGCCGTGGCAGCGCCGCGAACAGACAGGCCTGCTGACGCCAGGTCGACAGCGACAATCCGGTCTGGCGGTGGAACGCGCGGGTGAAAGAGCGGCGGCTCATGCCGACGATAGCGGCCCACTCGTCGATCGTCGCATGCGGTGACGGTGCCGAGACGAAGCGCCGGCACAGCGTCGCCAGCCTTGCATCGGACGGGAACGGAAGGCCGAGCGGCCGTTCCGGCAGGTTCGGGATTTCGTGCAGCAGGAGCTTCATGATCAGTCCGCCCCGCCCCTCCAGCTCGGCGCCTTGCGGCAGCTTTTCCGATTCCACGATCAGGCTGTGCATCAGGTCGGTGATGCCGACGACACGCAACCCGTCCGGCAGGCCGGGAATGGCCTCCGGCATCACATAGACGGACCGCATGCTGACGTCGCCCAGCATCTCGACGGAATGTTCGGTGCCGGCGGGGATCCACATCGCGTGGTCCGGAGGCACCATCCAGCGCCCATGCCGCGTCGTCACCAGCACGACACCGACCAGCGCGTGCAGCAACTGGCTGCGGCTATGATGGTGCCGTGGCACATGGTAGCCGTCCGGATATTCGGTCGGCAGCGCCACTGCCGGCCCTACGGCCTGCTCCAGCCATTGCCAGCGACGCTCATGCAACAGCCCGAGATCGGTGTCGCCCGCTCTGAACATTTCCCTGCCATGCGGCATCAGCTATGGCCCACTTGCGAAACTATTGGACCAAACCACGAAAGAAGTCGCGTGACAAGCAACGTATAAGGCTGCGGCCTATAAGACAGCCTGCGGGAGCGCCCGCCAAAAAGACCACGGAGCCTGCCTTGACCGATACCACAGCAACCGCCGACGCCAAGCCGGCAGCGGCCAGCCACATTTCAGCTCAGGCGACGGCCTTCACCGTCATCCTGGCGGTGAGCTTCTGCCATTGCATCAACGACATCATGCAGTCGCTGCTGTCGGCGATCTATCCGCTGCTGAAGGACAATTACGGTCTCGATTTCTGGCAGATCGGCCTTTTGACTTTCACCTTCCAGGTGACGGCATCCTTGCTGCAGCCGGTGATCGGCATGATTACCGACAAGCGGCCGATGCCTTATTCGCTGCCCTACGGCATGGCTTCTTCGCTGATCGGGCTGGTCGTGCTGGCCTATGCCGGACATTACTCGCTGCTCCTCATCGGCGCCTCGCTGATCGGCATCGGCTCGGCGATCTTCCACCCGGAATCCTCGCGCATCGCCCGCTTCGCCTCCGGTGGCCGGTTCGGTCTTGCGCAGTCGCTGTTCCAAGTCGGCGGCAATTTCGGCCAGGCGATGGGGCCGCTGCTGGCAGCCTTCATCGTCGTGCCCTTCGGCCAGACCAGCATCGCCTGGTTTGCCGGCGGCTCGCTGATCGGCATCATCGTGCTGTGGCAGGTTGGCGGCTGGTACAGCCGCCTGCGCGCCGCACTCGGCAACCGCAAAGCGGCAGGCTTCGTTTCGCCCTTCCCGCGCCGCAAGGTCCTGGGCGCGCTGGCGGTGCTGACCTTGCTGGTATTGACCAAGAACGCCTACATCGCCAGCCTGTCCAGCTACTACACCTTCTATGCCATCCATAAATTCGGCGTTTCGGTGCAGATGTCGCAGGTCATGCTGTTCCTGTTCCTCGGCGCCTCGGCCCTGGGCATCCTGCTCGGCGGCCCGTTCGGCGACCGCTACGGACAGAAGGCGATGATCTGGTTCTCGATCGTCGGCGTGCTGCCCTTCACCCTGGCCTTGCCCCACGCCAATTTCGAGTGGACAATGGTTCTCACCGTGCTGATCGGCCTGATCCTGTCCTCGGCCTTCTCGAACATCGTCGTCTTCGCCCAGGAACTGGTGCCCGGCCGGGTCGGCATGATCGCCGGCATCTTTTTCGGCTTCGCCTTCGGCATGGGCGGCATCGCCGCCGCCGTGCTTGGCGTCGTCGCCGACATGAAAGGCATCGATTTCGTCTTCCAGGTCTGCTCGTATTTGCCGCTACTCGGGCTGCTGACGGTCCTCCTGCCTAACATGAAGGAAGCGAGGAAGATGGAGGCGGCGGCCAGCTAAAAATCAGTTCATCTTTCGGAATTGATACGAGTGCGCGACAGTTGCCGCGCCCTCGATGATTCTTTCATCATACGCCGGGTGAAAAGCCTGTTAGAGAGGGTCACCCCTGAAGGCAAAATTTTGGTCAGCAACGCCTTCAAGTTGAACATACCGGGCTCAACCCTGATGCTGCGCAGCGCTCCGCGCCAGGAAAGGCAATTCGCTTATGTCCAGACTAAAAGGCAAGGCCGCATTGATTACCGGCGGCACCAGCGGCATCGGCCTGGTGACGGCGCGACGTTTCATCGAGGAAGGTGCGCGCGTCGCTATCACCGGAACAAATGCGAGCCGTCTCGAGGAGGCGCGCACCATCCTCGGCAGTGATGTGCTTGTCATTGCCGCCGACGCCGGAGATGCTGCTGCCCAGAACGACATAGCGCGGCGGATCGAGGAAACCTTCGGCAAGCTCGACGCTCCCTTCCTCAATGCCGGTATCGCCGACCTGCGCCCGCTTGGCGACTGGACCGAGGCCGCGTTTGACAGGAGCATCGACGTCGACCTCAAGGGGCCGTACTTCCTGGTCAAGGCGCTCGTTCCGCTGTTTTCGAACCCGTCGTCGATCATCCTCAGCGGCTCGGTCAACGCGCATATGGGAATGGCTGGAACGCACGTCTATGCGCTGGCCAAGGCCGGCATGATTTCGCTCGCCCGGACGCTCTCGGGCGAACTGATAGAACGCGGTATTCGCGCCAATGTGATCAGCCCGGGTCCGATCGACACTCCGCTCAACGACAAACTTGGGCTGGACCCCGAAGCGGCGAAGGCGCGTGCGAAAGCTGTGGTCGGCCTGGTGCCTGCCCGTCGTTTCGGAACCGCCGAGGAAATTGCCAACGCGGTGGTTTTTCTTGCTTCGGACGAATGCCCGTTCATGGTCGGTGCGGAAATGCTGATCGATGGCGGCTTGAGCATCGCCTGACATCGGCACGACCTGACACGAGATCACCCGCAGATGGCGGGTTTTTTGTTACGTTCTGAAAGACCTTACGCCCTGAAGAAGGCCAGCATGTCGGTGTTTATAACATCGGCATGGGTGGTCGCCATGCTATGGGGGAAACCCTTGTAGACCTGTCGCCTGCCATGACTTGCACCCTTTCCCGCCTTCGGCTATAGAGCCGCCACCCGCGTAGACACCCTTGGAGGCAACGCGGCGGAAGGCTGCCTTCCCTTGTGATCCCGAACAAAGGTCCGCTTGCTTATGCGGCTGCCGGCTTTCGGATATGCAGGCCCGGCGGCTTTCGACGTTTACGGCCCAGCCACGCTGACCGTGAGCGCTCCAGAACAACGCGAAAGGAAATGCCATGAGCCACGATACTTACGAGCTCAAGGCCGAAGCGCGCGAACAGGTCGGTAAGGGGTCCGCCCGTGCAGTTCGCCGCAACGGTAAAGTGCCTGCAGTGATTTACGGCGACAAGCAGCCTCCCCTGGCGATTGCGCTGACCTACAAGGACATCTACTACAAGATCCATGGCGGCGGGTTTCTGACCACGGTCGCCACGATCGATGTCGACGGCAACAAGATCCAGGTTCTGCCCAAGGATTTTCAGCTCGACCCGGTCAAGGATTTCCCTGTCCATGTCGATTTCCTGCGCATCGGCAAGGATACCGAAGTCAACGTCGATGTGCCCGTGCACTTCATCAATGAAGACAAGTCGCCCGGCATCAAGCGCGGCGGTGTGCTCAACATCGTGCGCCACGAGGTCGAGTTCCACTGCCCGGCCAATGCGATCCCGGATTTCATCATCGTGGATCTCACCGGTACCGATATCGGCGATTCGATCCACATTTCGGCCGTCACCTTGCCGGCCGGCGTCAAGCCGGTGATCTCCGACCGCGACTTCACCATCGCGACCATTGCCGGCTCCTCGGCGATGAAGCCGGAGGCTGCGGAAGAGACGACTGAAGCGGCTGCGCCCGAAGCGGCTCCTGCCGCCGAAGAGAAGTAACCCCTTCCCGCCCGGAGGCGACGATGCTTGTCTTTGCAGGCCTCGGCAATCCGGGCGCGAAATACGCCAACAACCGGCACAATGTCGGCTTCATGGCGGCGGACGCGATCGCCCGCCGCCATTCCTTTTCGCCCTGGTCGAAGAAATTCCAGGGTCTGATCGCCGAAGGCACGCTTGCCGGCGAAAAGGTGATCCTGATCAAGCCGCAGACCTTCATGAACCTGTCCGGCCAGTCGGTCGGCGAAGCCTTGCGCTTCTACAAGCTCGGCCCTTCGGCGCTGACTGTCTTTTATGACGAGATCGACCTTGCCGCCGGCAAGGTGCGGGTCAAGGTCGGTGGCGGTTCCGGCGGCCACAACGGCATCCGCTCGCTCGACCAGCACGTCGGCAAGGATTTTCGCCGTGTGCGCATCGGCGTCGGCCATCCCGGCGTCAAGGAAATGGTGCACGGCCATGTGCTTGGCGATTTCGCCAAGGGCGACCGCGAATGGCTGGACGTGCTGCTCGACGCAATCGCCGATGGTGCCGGATTGCTTGCCAAGGGCGACGACAATTCGTTCATGAACCGCGTGACGCTGGCGCTGCGCGACAAGCTCACGCCGACGGACGACGACGATCGCCCGCCGCCCAAGGCGCCAAAGGCGCAAAGCCACGTCCGCCAGGCGCGGCCGCAGCAGCCGGCGGCCAAGCTGCCCGAAACCGGCCCGATGGCGGCCATGCTGAAGAAGCTTTTTGGCGGCAAGGACTGAGCCATGGATCTGGATGACATTCAGGAATTGGTCCGTCTCATCAGACAGAAGTATGTTGATTATTTCGTCGCCGCTGCCGGCGAACTTGCTCGCAACAGCCAAGGATCGCATGCGACCGAAATCAAGTTTTCGAACGTCGATTCCTTCTATCGAAATTTCATCGCGGTTGATTTCGTCAGTAATGACGGACAGCCAAATCCGCAATTCATCAACAGCGATTCCTATGTGAAATTCTCTCCGGATATTCACGCCGGGATGGGTGGAATGGATGTCCTCATCTCACCTTTCAGGTGGGATGAGGTTCATTTTAAATTCCCTATAAATGAGCTCGACGGCGATCTCTTCGACGAATGGTTTCGCGGCTGGTTCGATATCGATGGCGAGCGTGAAACATCGGAGACCGTCGGAAACGTCATTCACAGTGCGCAATTGCTCGACGGACAACTGACCATCGATTTCGGAACCGCTGAGGTCGACGCGTTCTGGCATCTTCTGCAAATACTGAGCAGGTCCGGCGTTCGTTCGTTGGCGATAGGCACCGATGACATCGCGCAGCGTCTGAATTGAATTGCGCCTTGACGATCATCGGCGCTTTCGCCCATAGCCCTGATCAAATTTCGATTTCCCGATAGGACCAGACAAAAATGGGTTTCAAATGCGGCATCGTTGGCTTGCCCAATGTCGGCAAGTCGACGCTCTTCAATGCGTTGACCAGGACGGCGGCGGCGCAGGCCGCCAATTATCCGTTCTGCACCATCGAACCGAATACCGGCGAGGTGGCGGTGCCCGACCCGCGCCTGCAGAAGATCGCCGCGATCGGCAAGTCGAAGGAGATCATCCCGACCCGCATCTCGTTCGTCGACATTGCCGGCCTGGTGCGTGGCGCCTCCAAAGGCGAAGGGCTTGGCAACCAATTCCTCGCCAACATCCGTGAGGTCGACGCCATCGTCCATGTGCTGCGCTGCTTCGAGGATGACGACGTCACGCATGTCGAGGGCCGCATCGATCCTGTCGCTGATGCCGAGACCGTCGAGACCGAATTGATGCTTGCCGACCTCGACAGCCTTGAGCGCCGCATCGTGCAGATCCGCAAGCGTGCCGCCGGCAAGGACAAGGAAGCAGCGACCGTACTTCCGATGATGGAAGCGGCGCTTGAACTGCTGCAGGCCGGCAAGCCCGCCCGCATCCTGCTCAACGGCATCTCGGCTGAGGATCTGCGCATCCTGCAGGGGCTGAATCTCTTGACCTCACACCCGGTGCTTTACGTCTGCAACGTCGCGGAAGCCGATGCCGCCACCGGCAACGCGCATACCAGGGCGGTCGAGAAGATGGCCGCCGCGCAAGGTGCCCGCACCGTTGTGATTTCCGCGGCGATCGAGGCCGAGGTCGCCCAGCTCTCGGACGAAGAGGAAATGGAATTCCTGGCAACGCTCGGTCTGGACGAACCCGGCCTGAACAAGGTCATCCGCGCCGGCTACGAGCTGCTCCAGCTCATCACCTACTTTACCGTTGGCCCCAAGGAGACACGCGCCTGGACCGTGCACAAGGGCGCCAAGGCGCCGCAGGCGGCAGGCGTCATCCACACCGATTTCGAGCGCGGCTTCATCCGCGCCCAGACCATCGCCTATGACGACTTCGTCAGGCTGGGCGGCGAAGTCGCGGCCAAGGAGGCCGGCAAGGCGCGCGACGAAGGCAAGGAGTATGTCGTCCAGGACGGCGACATCATGCTGTTCAAGTTCAACACCTGACCCGGCGAGGGAGCCCAATGGTCACCATTGCCGTCGCTCGATGACAAACTTCAAAGCAGGGTGTCGCAGTGCCTCTTGCGCTGCTTGACGGGCCATCGTGCGGGGTCTAAGGGGCCTCTGCACCGGCCTCGCGCCTCGCCTGCCCGCGTCCGTGCGATGTGACTGACGCGCCCCCTCCAAACGAACGCTCTTTGGCAACAGCAAGGGAGACCCGGCGATGATCAAGGCCTTCGTCGTCGACAATGATCGCCTGCGCCTGGTCGACGATCTCCTGCAAAACAGCGACACTGTCGTCTGGGTCGACCTCTTCAACCCGACAAAGGAAGAAGAGACGACAATCGAGACCTGGCTCGGCATCGCCGTTCCGACCCGCGAAGAGATGGAAGAGATCGAGATCTCGAGCCGTCTCTACGTCGAGGACGGCGCCTACTTCATGACCGCCATTCTGCCTGCGCAGACCGAGGTGAACGATCCGTTGATGTCGCCGGTTACCTTCGTGCTCGCCGGCAGCAGGCTGATCACCGTGCGGTACCACGAACCGAAGGCGTTCAAGACCTTTCCGCTGCGCGCCGAAAAGGTGGCGACCGGTTGCACCAGCGGTGACACCATCCTGATCGGACTGCTGGAGGCGATCGTCGACCGCCTCGCCGACATTCTGGAGCGCGCCGGCCGCGACGTCGAGGCGATCTCGCGCGACATCTTCGAGGCACGCTCGACCAAGGTTTCCAAGCGCAACCGCGACTTCCAGGAGCTGTTGAAAGGCATTGGCCGCAAGGAGGACCTCGCCTCCTCGATCCGCGACAGCCTGATCTCGCTGCAGCGCCTTGCCGGCTTTCTCGCCCATGCCTCCACGCAAAGCAGGATGAGCAAGGACAGCCGCGCTCGCATCAAGACCTTGTCACGCGACGTCCTGTCGCTCGCCGACCACGCCACCTTCCTGTCGCAGAAGATCAGCTTCCTGCTCGACGCGACGCTCGGCATGATCTCGATCGAGCAGAACGCCATCATCAAGATCTTCTCCGTCGCCGCTGTCATCTTCCTGCCGCCGACGCTTGTCGCTTCGATCTACGGCATGAATTTCGACATCATCCCTGAGCTCAAATGGCACTTTGGCTATCCCTTCGCCATCGGCATGATGGTGCTTTCGGCAATCCTGCCCTTCTGGTATTTCCGCCGCCGCGGCTGGCTATAGGGTCGTCAATACCGCGCTGCGGCTTGGGCGCAGCGGGCTGGCGCAATAGAAATTGCTTGACCAAATGCCACGCTGCCTGCATCCGGGACCCGGACCCGTAGCGATCGTACAATCCTGAACAGGATTTCCAGACCATGACCGCAAAGACCTGGGCTTATGAGGATTTTATCGAGGGCGCTTCGCTCGACCTCGGCACCAAGCTGGTAAGTGCCGCCGAAATCATAGAATTCGCCGGTGAATTCGATGCCCAGCCGATGCATCTCGACGAGGCCGCGGGCCAGGCCAGCATTCTCGGCGGGCTGGCGGCTTCGGGCTGGCACACCTGCGCCATGTTCATGCGCATGCTGTGCGATGCCTTCCTGCTCGACTCGACCTCCCAGGGCGCGCCGGGCGTCGACCAGGTCAAATGGAAACGGCCAGTCCTGGCCGGCGACCTGTTGACCGGCAGCACCACCGTCCTTGCCAAGCGACTGTCCAGATCGAAGCCCAGGCTTGGCCTGGTGACCATGCGCAGCGAGTTGTTCAACCAGCGCGGCGAAGGTGTTTTCGAGCTCGAAAACACCGTCATGTTCCTCACCCGCGAGGGCCGTGCGTGAGCCTCGACGAATTCTTCTGCATCGGTATCACCGTCACGCTCGGTTCACATCGATTCGAACCGGAGGCGATCAAGGCGTTCGCCCGCAAATACGACCCGCAGATATTCCATGTCGACGAAGAGGCGGCGAGGAACAGCATATTCGGCGGGCTCTGCGCCTCGGGCTGGCACACCGCCGCCACCTGGATGAAATTGAACCTCGAGGCTGGCATAGAGGCAGAGGTCGCCCGCTGGCCCGGTCCTGGGCCGGTGCCGGAATTCGGCCCCTCGCCCGGCTTCAAGAACCTCAAATGGCCCAAACCTGTCTATGCCGGGGAAACCGTGACTTTCACCCGCACCGCGCTGGCCCATCGCCCCATTGCCTCGCGACCGGGCTGGCGGCTGCTGACGCTCCGCTCGGAGGCCTTCGATTCGACCGGCGACAAGGTCATCGAATTCGAAAGTGCCGTGCTGGTGAAGGTGGAATGAGCGGAGTTCTTTCCCTCTCCCACAGGGGAGAAGGAAGAAACGCTCAATGCCCCTCAAACCCGATCAGCGTCCTCACCGGTACGCCGAGCGCCTCTAACCTCTCTCGGCCGCCAAGGTCCGGCAGGTCGATGACGAAGCAGGCGGCGAGGATATCGGCGCCGATCTGCCGCAATAGCTTGACGGCCGCCTCGGCCGTGCCGCCGGTGGCGATCAAATCGTCGACGAGGATTACCTTCTCGCCTGGAGAAACACCGTCCTTGTGCATCTCCATCTCGTCCAGCCCGTATTCCAGGCTGTAGGCGACGCGCACCGTCTCGTAAGGCAACTTGCCCTTCTTGCGGATCGGCACGAAGCCGGCCGAGAGCTGGTGGGCGATGGCGCCGCCGAGGATGAAGCCGCGCGCCTCGATGCCGGCGATCTTGTCGATCTTGAGGCCGGCATAGGGATGCACCAGCTCGTCGATGGCGCGGCGGAAGGCCCGCGCATTGCCGAGCAGCGTGGTGATGTCGCGAAACAGGACCCCCGGCTTGGGATAATCCGGAATGGTGCGGATCGCGGCAAGCAGCGTCTCTTCGAGCGAGGATTTCATCAAGCGGCTCTCCGGGCCTTTCAGATTCGGCTGAAGACGTGAAGGGAATTGGCCAATCGTAACCCGGTGCAGCTAAGTCCGGCTACCGCCATGTGACGCCTGACGGAAAATTGTCCGGCAAAGGGCGTGCTCAGCGACGGCTGCAATGAATCGAAATGCCTGCAATGAAAAGGGCGCCTTTCGACGCCCTCCCGGTCTCGTGTGTTGCAGGGCTCAGTGCGCTACGCCGGCCCACACCTTGCGCTTGGTCAGGTAGACCAGCGCACCGAACAGCAGCAGGAAGGCCAGCACGCGAAAGCCGGTCTTCTTGCGATCCTCGAGGTGTGGCTCGGCCGCCCACATCAGGAAGGCCGACACGTCGCGCGAATACTGGTCGACCGTCTGCGGCGCGCCGTCATCATAGGTTACCTGGCCGTCAGAGAGCGGCTTCGGCATCTTCAGCGACACGCCGGACAGGAAGTACGGATTGTAATGCGTGCCTTCCGGTATGACCATGCCCGCCGGCGGCTGCTGGTCGTAGCCGGTCAGCAGCGAGTGGATGTAGTCGGGACCGCCCTGGGCATATTGCGTGAAGATGTCGAAGACGAAGCGCGGGAAGCCGCGTTCGACGCCGCGCGCCTTGGCCAGCAGCGACATGTCGGGCGGTGCTGCGCCGCCATTGGCCGCCGCCGCCGCTTCCGCATTGGGGAACGGCGCCGGGAAATGGTCGGACGGCTTGCCGGGGCGATCGAACATGTCGCCGGCATCGTTCGGGCCGTCGTGGATCGTGTATTCGGCCGCCAGCGTCTTGATCTGCGCATCCGAATAGCCAAGGCCTTCCAGCGTGCGGAACGCCACCAAATTCATCGAATGACAGGCTGAGCAGACTTCCTTGTAGACCTTCAGCCCGCGCTGCAGCTGGGCCTTGTCGTAGGTGCCGAACGGCCCGGCGAAGCTCCAGTCCATTTCCTTTGGTTCGTGTATCGGGAAATGCGTCGGCGCCGCCTCGTTGTGCGCCTCTTCCTGGGCGCGCGCTCCAGTGCCTGTGGCCCCAATGCCAGCGGCCACAAGGCCAAGCAGCGCCAGCGAGGTGAGAATCTTCTTCATGCAAATCCCCTTGAGATTCTCTGACGCGCTGTCATCGTCTCGAGCATGATCTTGTCCGAAAACCGGTTTCCACTTTTCGGGATCATGCTCAGCCTTTGGTTTCCGGCGCGGCCGTGGCGCCGGCAGGATGTCCACCGCCACCCTTGTTCTTCCCGAGCACCGCCTCGGTAATCGAATTCGGCAGCCGCCGCGGCGTCTCGATCAGCCCAAGTACCGGCAGCGCTACCAGGAAGAAGGCGAAGTAGAACAGCGTCGCCATCTGCGCCATGAACACATAGCTGCCCTCGGCCGGCTGCGAGCCCAGCCAGCCGAGCAGGATGGCGTCGGCCACGAACAGCCAGAAGAACAGCTTGTACCAGGGCCGGTAGACTGCCGAGCGCACCTTCGAGGTGTCGAGCCACGGCACCAGGAACAGCATGACAATCGCGCCGAACATGCAGAGCACGCCGCCGAGCTTGGAGTTGATGGGCCCGATATTGAAGGTGATAGCGCGCAGGATCGCGTAGAACGGCAGGAAGTACCATTCCGGCACAATGTGGGCCGGCGTCTTCAGGGGGTTGGCAACGGTGTAATTGTCCGGATGGCCGAGATAGTTCGGCAGATAAAAGACGAAATAGGCGAAGACGAACAGGAACACGATCATGCCGAACCCATCCTTGATGGTCGCGTAAGGCGTGAAGGCGAGCGTGTCGGTCTTCGATTTGACCTCGATGCCGGTCGGATTGTTCTGGCCGACGACGTGAAGCGCCCAGATGTGCAGCACGACGACGCCGGCGATCATGAACGGCAGCAGGTAATGCAGCGCAAAGAAGCGGTTCAGCGTCGGATTGTCGACCGCGAAGCCGCCGAGCAAAAGTTGCTGGATCCAGTCGCCGACCAGCGGGATCGCCGTGAAGAAGCCGGTGATGACGGTGGCGCCCCAGAAGCTCATCTGGCCCCAGGGCAGCACATAGCCCATGAACCCGGTCGCCATCATCAAGAGGTAGATGATGCAGCCGAGGATCCACAGCAGCTCGCGCGGCGCCTTGTAGGAGCCGTAGTAGAGGCCACGGAAAATATGGATGTAGACGGCGACGAAGAAGAACGACGCGCCGTTCGAATGCAGGTAGCGCAGCAGCCAGCCCGAATTGACGTCGCGCATGATCTTCTCGACCGAATCGAAGGCGAGAGTGCTGTCGGCCGCGTAGTGCATGGCCAGCACGATACCGGTCAGGATCTGCGCCGCCAGCATGAGCGCGAGAATGCCGCCGAAGGTCCAGGCGTAGTTCAGGTTGCGCGGCACCGGATAGGCGATGAAGCTGTCATAGACCAGCCGCGGCAGCGGCATGCGCGAATCGAACCAGCGTCCGATGCCGGTCTTGGGCGTATAGGTCGAGTGTCCCTCGCTCATGGAAATATCCCTTGCCTCAGCCGATACGGATCTTGGTGTCGGAAATGAACTGGAACACCGGCACCGCCATGTTCTCGGGCGCCGGCCCCTTCCGGATGCGGCCGGCGGTATCGTATACGGAACCGTGGCACGGGCAGAACCAGCCGCCGAAATCGCCTTCCTGGCCGAGCGGGATGCAGCCGAGATGGGTGCAGACCTGGACCATCACCATCCAGGCTTCCTTGCCCGGCGTGGTGCGGTTGGCGTCGGTTGCCGGGGCGTCGGCCGGCAAATTGGCGTTGCGGGCGATTGGATCCTTGAGCTCGGCGAGATTGACCGCCTCGCCGTCCTTCATCTCTTGCTCGGTGCGGTTGCGCACGACCACCGGCTTGCCCCGCCACTTCACAACGAGCGACATTCCTGGCGTCAGCGAAGAGACGTCGACCTCCACCGAGGCAAGGGCCAGCGTCGAGGCATCCGGACGCATCTGATCGATGAACGGCCAAGCGACAGCGCCCGCGCCGACCACCGCCGCCATGCCAGTGGCGACGTAGAGAAAATCACGACGGTTGGGATCCTGGGTGTCGGTTGCGCTCACGGGTGCCTGATCCTTTCGCCTTTTCCGTGCCGGCGGCCGAGCCTTGTTCCCCGCTCAATCACGCCGGCCCGACTGCGCATGGCGAACAGGCTAGCGAATTCCTCCGGCATTTGGGACTTGGGTTTATGCGTGAAGCCTGTTTTTGTCCAGACGGGTGAAGGCACAAGGGCAGATTGTCGCGGGGGCGTAATTCGCACGTCGGAACGATTGGAAAACAGCAGCAAAACCAAATGGCTGCGTTCGCCTCGACAGCTGGCGCTGGCCCGGTTTATCCTCGGCCTATGGCGCATGTCATAGACCGCGACAAATGGGCCGAAGCGCCCGACCGCTGGCCCGACCATTGGCAGGGCGAGCTGCAAGGCGGAGCTTACGGCTCCCGCAGCTGCCTGATCTTCAACTACCTGCCCGAGATCGGCGGCGGCCCCAGGCTGCACAGCCATCCCTATTGCGAGATTTTTATCATCCGGACCGGGACCGGTCTGTTCACCGTCGGCGACCGGCAGATCGAGGCCACAGCCGGCCAGATCCTGGTCGTACCGCCGAACACGCCGCACAAATTCACCAATCTCGGGCCAGGCCCGCTGGAAACCACCGACATACACGAGAACGGCAGCTTCATCACCGAGTGGCTGGAATAACGCTTCCCAAACCGATTCCGGTTCGGATCATGCGCTGGCGCCGAGCCTGGCCAGCACGGCCTTGGGAATGCTGTATTCCCGGATCACCGCGTCGTGCTTGCGCAGGCCGCAGAGTTCGCGCTGGATGAAATACCCGTGCACCGCTTCGGCTGCATCCCTGAGCAGCCGGGCACGGTCGACACTGTCGCAATTCTCGCGCAGCCTCGTCAATGTTTCCTCGACGCGCCGGCCGGCGCGGCCGAGCGCGGCCGCCTTCTCGCCGAGGATTTCATGGCCAAGCAGGTCCAACGCGCTCTCCTGCGCGCCGGACCGTCCGAAATTCGATGGCATTCTCACCGCCATGATTTCACTCCGCTTTATAGAAAACTACTCCGCCGGCCGGGTCTCGGCCAACGCGCTCTCTTCGTTGAACAGGAAGCCGCCGGACTGCCGCTTCCATAGCCTGGCATAGAGCCCGTCGAGCCCGACCAGCTCGTCATGCGTGCCTTGCTCGACGATGCGGCCCTCGTCGAGCACCACCAGCCGGTCGAGTGCCGCAATGGTCGACAGCCGATGCGCGATGGCGATGACCGTCTTGCCTTCCATCAGCCTTGCCAGATTTTCCTGGATCGCCGCCTCGATGTCGGAATCGAGCGCCGAGGTCGCCTCATCGAGCACCAGGATCGGTGCATCCTTGAGGAAGACGCGGGCGATCGCCACGCGCTGGCGCTGGCCGCCGGAGAGCTTGACGCCGCGCTCGCCGACATAGGCCTCGTAGCCGATACGATCGCGATTGTCGCGCAGACCGAGGATGAACTCGTGCGCCTCGGCCTTCTTCGCTGCCGCGACCACCTCGGCGTCGGTCGCTTCCGGCATGCCGAGCTTGATGTTGTCGCGCAGCGAGCGGTGGAAAAGTGCCGTATCCTGGCTGACGACGCCGATATTGGCGCGCAGCGAATTCTGCGTGACCCTGGAGACGTCCTGCCCGTCAATGGTGATCTTGCCGCTCTCGAGGTCGTAGAGGCGCAGGATCAGATTGACCAAGGTCGTCTTGCCGGCGCCGGACGGGCCGACCAGGCCGACCTTTTCGCCCGGCCGCACGACGAGGTCGATGCCGTCGAGCACGCCGGACCCCTTGCCGTAGTGGAACTCGACATTGCTGACGTCGATGCGCCCGCCGCCGACGACAATCTCTTTCGCGTCCGGCGCATCGGTCAGGCCGAGCGGCTGTGAGATCAGCGCCTTGGAGTTTTCCAGCACGCCGAGGTTCCGCAAGATGCCGTTGAGCTGCATCATCAGCCGGCCGAGCAGCATGTTCAGCCGCAGCACCAAAGACAGCGTGAAAGCCACGGCGCCGACTGTGATCGAGCCCTCGACCCAGAGATAAACGGCAAAGCAGGCGATCGCCGTGATCATAATGCCCGACAGCATCGTCAGTGCCATGCGCACGCCGGTCAGCCGGCGGGTGAACGGGCGCAGCGCGTCGAGATAGATGTCGAAGCCGTTCCTGATGTAGCGGTCGTCGCCATCGGCCGAGAACAGTTTCAGCGTCTGGACGTTCGAATAGGAATCGACAAGGCGGCCGGTGATCATCGAGCCGGCTTCGGCGGTGGCTTCGGCATGCTTGCGGATCGCCGGCAAATAGCGCCTGGCCAGCAAGCCGAAGGCGGTAATCCAGATCACCACCAGCACCGCCAGCCGGAGATCGAGCCCGGCGACCAGCGCCAGCGTCGTTACCGTATAGACGACCATGAACCAGACGACCTCGATGAAGCTTTCCATCAGATCGCCGGTCGCCTGTCCCGCCTGCCAGACCTTGGTCGCGATACGTCCGGCAAAGTCGTTCTGGAAGAAGGCGTAGGATTGGCGCGAGACATGGCGATGCGCCTGCCAGCGCACCAGATTATAGAAACCCGGCGTGATCGTCTGCTCGTCGACCAGCGCCGACAGGCCGACGACAATGGTGCGGATGACCAGCACCACCGCGATCATGAAGACAAGTTCCGGGCCGGCGGCAGTCCACAGGGCGTGCCAGCTGCGTTCGCCGGGAAGCTGATCGAGGATGTCGACCAGCCGCCCGACGAAATAGAACAGTCCGGCTTCGACTAACGGCGCGATGCCGCCGATCAGCAGCATGGCGAAGAAGGCGATCTTCGCCTGCCCGACATAATGCCAGAGGAAACCCCTGACGCCGGCAGGTGGCCGAAGGTCCGCAGGCTCCCGGAATGGATAGACCCAGTTCTCGAACCAGCGGTAGATGGCAGTCATTCGGCGGCTTCACCCTTGACGAGTGCATCGTTGGCGGCTGCATCGTTGGCAGAGGGGCCGTCGTCGAGCAGGAAGCCGCCCGACTGGCGCTGCCAGAGCTGGGCGTAGAGCCCGCCGCTGGCAACCAGTTCCTCATGCGAACCTTCCTCGATGACGCGGCCCTTGTCCATGACGACGAGCCGGTCCATGGCCGCGATCGTCGACAGCCGGTGCGCAATGGCGATGACGGTCTTGCCTTGCATCAGTCTGTAGAGGTTCTCCTGGATGGCCGCCTCGGCCTCGGAATCGAGGGCGGAGGTCGCTTCGTCGAGGATAAGGATTGGTGCGTCCTTCAGCATAACACGGGCTATGGCGATGCGTTGCCGCTGGCCGCCGGACAATTTGACGCCGCGATCACCGACATGCGCGTCGAAACCCTTTCGACCGTTAGAATCCGACAATCCGGCGATGAAATCCAGCGCCTCGGCGCGCCGCGCCGCCTCGATCAGCATCTGGTCACTGGCGTCCGGCCGGCCATAGAGGATATTCTCGCGCACCGAGCGATGCAGCAGCGAGGTGTCCTGCGTGACCATGCCGATCTGCGCGCGCAGCGAGTCCTGCGTCACCGCCGCAATGTCCTGGCCGTCGATCAGGACCTTGCCGCTTTCGAGGTCATAGAAGCGCAACAGAAGATTGACCAGCGTCGACTTGCCGGCACCCGAACGGCCGACGATGCCGACCTTCTCGCCCGGCTTCACCGTCAGCGACAGGCTTTCGATCACGCCCTTCTGCTTGCCATAGTGGAAGCGGATGTCCTCAAAACGGATCTCGCCCTTGGTCACGGCGATATCCTTGGCGCCAGGCCGGTCTTCGACGAGGCGCGGCAGCGAGATCGAGGCGATGCCGTCCTGCACCGTGCCGATATTCTCGAACAGCGTGGACATCTCCCACATGATCCATTGCGACATGCCCCAGAGCCGAAGCACGAGGCCGATGACCAGGGCGACGGCGCCGATCGTCACGGCTTGGCCGAGCCACAGCCATAGCGAGATTGCGGTGACCGAAAACAACAGCAGCGAATTCAGGACGTAGAGCAGGCCGTAGAGCTGTGTCACCAGCCGCATCGACCGGTAGACTGTATCGAGAAAGCCGGCCATACCGTCCTTGGCGAAGGATGCCTCGCGCCGCGCATGCGAGAACAGCTTGACCGTCTGGATGTTGGAGTAGCTGTCGACGACACGGCCGGTCATGGTTGAGCGCGCATTGGCCTGCTCCTCGCCGACCTTGCCCAGCCGCGGGATGAAATAGCGCAACAGCAGGACATATCCGGCAAGCCAGACGGCAAGCGGCGCAGCCAGCCGCCAGTCTGCCGAGCCGACAATGAACAGCATGCCGAGAAAATAGACGACGATATAGTTGAGCACATCGATGAGCTTGATGACGCACTCGCGCACCGCGAGCGCGGTCTGCATCAGCTTGGTCGCGATGCGCCCGGCAAACTCGTCCTGATAGAAGCTCATCGACTGCTTGAGCAGGTAACGATGCACCTGCCAGCGGATACGCATCGGATAATTACCCATCAGCGTCTGCTGGTTGAGCAGCGAATGGAACCAGACCGTCGCCGGCAGCGCGAAAACCACGATGAATGCCATGCCGACCAGCTTCAAGCCTTCGGTCTGCAGGAACGTCTCGCGATTCTGTCCGGACAGCCAGTCGACGATCCGGCCCATGAAGCCGAACATCCACACCTCGGCAAGGGCGATGGCCGTCACCAGTACCGCATCGAGAGCGATGTAGGGCCACGCGCCGCGCGTATAATGCACGCAGAAGGCGATCAGTGTCCGCGGCGGCTCGACCGGCTCCTTGGCAGGGAACGGATCGAGCCTTTTTTCAAACCAGCTAAACATAGAGATGCTCACAATACTGTTTCCGCTCACGCGGCACGCGAACGGACGAGGTGCCCAGACCGCATGGCGTCAAGGACCGGCGATACGGAATCGTCCGCCTCGCCGGTCCTGCTTCGCGCTATATAGGTTGTCGCGGGCCTTTCGCCGACAGTCTCGTTTGACGATGCTGACGACGTTTTGACGATCCGGATTTTCGCGCCGGTTTTTGCACCAGGCCGGATCAGCCTGATGATCCGGCGCACCAGCGACGGCCGGCTATAGTCCGGAACGGCGCGCGAGAAATCGACGTCCGGCAGCATGCCGCGATGCGGACGCCGGCGGGTCTCGGCGTGAACCGCCGACGAGTAGGTCTCGCCGATCAAAAGCGCCCAGGTCGCAGTCTTGCGCTCGTGCAGGCTTCTTGAGCCGGGTATTCTACAGGGATCGAACATCGGTCCGTTCTCCAGTTGAAGATGCAGGTAGAAGGGTGAACCAACCCAGGCCGCGGGCACGCGCGGCGCGGCAAAGGTGGCATCGGTCGAAGCGTGTTCAGGTGGGGCGTTCAGCCCCTTCCACAGCTTGAAAAACATCGCAGGATTCCTTCAAAGGCCGAAAAAGGTTTCGGCGGGAATCGGTGCGATTGAAGTCTAGAAGGTCAGGAGAATCGTCGTACCGAAACCGCCGTCGGGCTGGTAAGCCCACGAGAGGGGTGGTGGATGTGCATGGCCATCATGAATTACCCCTCCATCGGTTCGGGTTGACAATGCTGGCCGTATAACCGACTTCGCAGAAAATGACCACCCGCCAGTCCAGGAATTTCCAAAACCGCGAGAGCTCTGTGGCTGATCTGCCACTTATTAGAAAGACGCGGAAATGAACGACCGTCTCCGCATCGCGCTCTACCAGCCTGATATCGCCGGCAACACCGGGACAATCCTGCGCTTCGCCGCTTGCCTCGGTCTCGGCGTCGACATCATCGAACCGGCGGGCTTCCCGCTCGGTGACCGGGCGCTGAAACGGGCCGGCATGGACTACCTCGAAATGGCGGCGCTCACCCGGCATGTCGACTGGCACGCCTTTGAGGACTGGCGCAGACTCGGCAACCGACGGCTGGTGCTGCTTTCGACCAAAGCCACGACCGCCTACACGGATTTCGCCTTTGCCGGCGACGACATTCTCTTGTTCGGCCGTGAATCCGCAGGCGTGCCGGACGCCGTTCACGAGGCGGCGGATGCGCGACTGATCATCCCGATGCAGCCCGGCGCGCGCAGCATCAACGTCGCGCTTTCCGTTGCGATGGTGGCGGCCGAGGCGATCCGGCAGCTCCGCTAGGATGTGTACGCGATCGCCGGCCGCAGCGACCAAGGCGTCGTCCTCACGCAACACTGCATCCTCTCCGGTCATTCTCATCCAGACGCCCATCGCCTTCTCCTGCCGTTTGCATCTTCGAGGCTTCTTCGCTACAAGCTCAACTTAACTTGAGGTCAAGCGGAAAATCGGAGATGGCTGCGGCAACGGAATTAACAGTCGGCCAGGTGGCGATGCGCAGCGGCGTGGCGGTGTCGGCGCTGCATTTCTACGAAGCGCGCGGGCTGATCCGCAGCCACCGCACATCAGGCAACCAGCGGCGTTACGGCCGCGACGTGCTGCGACGGGTGGCGATCATCAAGGTAGCGCAGGAGGTCGGCATTTCGCTGGCCGAGATCGGCACAGCCCTTCGATCATTGCCTGAAGGCCGGACGCCGACGCGCGAGGATTGGAACCTGCTTTCGACGGCTTGGCGCGACGACCTCGACAAGAAAATTAGTCAGCTCAAGAAGCTGCGCGACGGGCTGAGCGACTGCATCGGCTGCGGCTGCATGTCGATCGACAAATGTCCGCTGCGGAATAAGAACGACAGGCTGGCAAGGGACGGCGCGGGCGCCCGCAGGCTGGTCCTGCGTTGAAGCCATGACGGTCTGGACGGGTTCAGCGAACTTATCCTGTCCGTTAGTCACTGTACAGTCTTGTGAAGTTCATGTGCCCGTGCTTGATACGCCCCTGCAACTAATCTTGGGGGGCAGAATTGAAATTTGCATACAAGACTTACGCCGCGTTGCTTGGCGCCATTGTGTTGGCTGGATGCATGCCGAGCGAAGGTGAATGGAATACGGCAAGGACTTTGGTTCAGGGCAGTCCTGCCATGTATAAGAAAGTGCTTACGGAATGCATCAGGCATTCGGAGCAATCGCCTCTCAGTTCGAAGCAGGAAGCTGGCAAGATCATGAATGTCAGCGCAGCCGCGGCGCCACGTGTCTGGTGCGGAAGAACCGTGCGGGCCTTCGCGAATGGGCGCCTGACGTATGCCGAGATGAAAAGAGCGCATCTTGGAACGGGCGACAGAAGCGTGTTTATCAAGATCGTTCAGGGCAGATGAACTAGCCCTGATACGTTCAGCCTCGAGACCGGAGCGTTAATCCGCCGCCGGCAGCCGCCTGATGGTGAATTCGATGACGTCGCCCGGCCGCTCGAACCAGCTTTCGATCTCGGTCCAATAGGCCTGCTTAGGAAAGCGCTCGAACCATTCCTTCGCCTTGAGACGAGCGTCGGAGCGCGGCAGCACGAAGGTCTCGCGCAGGAAGCCGTCGCGCGGCATGCGCGCGTTCTCGGCGCGCGAACGGTCGAGCCTCTTCTTCAGGCCATCCAGCGGCGGTCTTGCCGGGGTGCGCACGAAAGAACTCCATTCACACTTGACCCTTGCACCCAAGAGATTAGGGATCGCGGCCGGAAAAGACGAGTCATTTGTCGGGCGCGCCCGCAACCGGAGACAGGATTTGCAACGACCCGAGATACCGGCGGGGCTGCCAGCCGACATCGAACAGAAGAAGACGAAGGCACGGCTGTGGTTCGAGACGTTGCGCGAGCGCATCTGTGCCAGCTTCGAGCAGATCGAGCAGGACCTGCAGGGGCCGCAGGCCAGCTGGTCGCCCGGCCGCTTCGAAAAGACGCCGTGGCAACGCGATGCCGGCAAGGGCGGCGGCGGAATCATGTCGATGATGCACGGCCGCGTCTTCGAGAAGGTCGGCGTCCACACCTCGACCGTCCACGGCGAGTTCTCGCCCGAATTCAGGAAGCAGATGCCGGGCGCCGAAGAGGACCCCTCCTTCTGGGCAAGCGGCATTTCGCTGATCGCCCATCCGTGGAACCCCAACGTGCCGGCCGTGCATATGAACACGCGCATGGTCGTCACCTCGCGCCAGTGGTTCGGCGGCGGCGCCGACCTGACACCGGTGCTCGACCGCCGCCGCAGCCAGGACGACCCCGACACGATCGCCTTCCACAGAGCGATGCAATTTGCCTGCGAGAAGAACGCGGCGATCGCCGACTACGTGAAATTCAAAGCCTGGTGCGACGAGTACTTCTACCTGCCGCACCGCGACGAGCCACGCGGTACCGGCGGTATCTTCTTCGACTGGCTGCATTCGGATGAGGACAAAGGCGGCTGGGACGCCGATTTCAACTTCGTCCAGGACGTCGGGCGATCTTTTCTCGTCGTCTACGGACATCTGGTGCGCGCCAACTTCAATGACAACTGGACCGATGGCGACCGTGACGAGCAGCTCATCCGCCGCGGCCGTTATGTCGAATTCAACTTGCTTCACGATCGCGGCACCATCTTCGGGCTGAAGACCGGCGGCAATGTCGCCTCGATCCTGTCCAGCCTGCCGCCAGAAGCGAAATGGCCGTAAAATCTCGGTGAGCACGACGTGAGCCGCAATCGGGTCCAAATCCCCAGAATTTGACGGCGAATGTGGCGCAAGGCGCGCCAGAAAATATCTTTTTCGTCTAATATACCATTGTAAAGATTGGGCTATTTGTCGCGTCGGGCCGGGAAACGCCGGCGGTTCTTTACTCCCGAGAGCCGCGACCCGACGTGACCGGACGGCCCATGATTGAATGGGGCACCTTTCCCAAGCGGTGCCCGCATTTTCCAGGAGAGCATGCCATGCGCAAGCTTATTATGACCGCAGCCGCCGCTGCCGTTCTCGCCTCTGGTACTGCCGCATTCGCTGCGGTCAAGCACACCACCGGCACGATCAAAAGCTTTGATGGAACGGCGATGAGCCTAGTTCTGGATAACGGAGCCACCTTTACGTTGCCCCAGACCTTCAAGGATCCTGGCCTGAAGGTCGGCGAAAAGGTCCGCGTCACGTGGGATATGAGCGGCAAGGATAAAATTGCCGAGGCAGTCAAGATCGTGAAGTGATGTCCTGCCCGCTGGAGCAAGACGAGGTCTTACTCCTGGGTAGCGTAAGAGGGCGGAGCAGCGATGCTCCGCCTTTTCGCAACAACCCGATCACTAGAGGGCCGCGTGTCGGCTTGGACGCACGGCACTCTAAGGCAACCAAAACCGTTCGATCGTGTTATGCTTAGCTGGCCAGCGTGTAGCCCGGATACCGTACGCGGTTTCCGGATCGCGCAATCAAAGGTCTGGAGCTTCCGTGTCAGTGCGCTGTGCGGCGCTCCAAGGAGGAGATGAGGAGAAGCCGATGAAGGAATTCCATTGCGGGTCGCTCGTACCCGGCTGCGAGTGGCACACACGCGCCGAGGAGGAGGCTGAGGTCATGCGCCGTGCCGTCGAGCATCTGCGCGAGACGCACGGCGAGACGGTGATCCGCGAGACGATGATCGAAGCGATCCGCTCGCGCATCGAAAAGGTCCGCGACGCAGCGTGACAGTCAGGATTCGAGTGCCTCCGCGGCGCGCTTGAGCAGCGCGCCGCGATCAAGCGCAAAACCGGACTCGACCCATTCCTTTTCGAGATTCTTCAACGTTGCACCAAGCTTCGGCCCCGGTGATGCGCCAAGCGTCGTCAGATCGGCGCCCTTGACCGGAAAATCAGGGTTTTGCCATTTTGCAGCGAAGGCAAGCAGGCGCGAGAAGCCGCCGGCTTCGAGCAGTGCGTCATTGTCCTCGACCGCGCGGGCTCGAGCGGAAGCGAGCAACAGCCGCAACCGATCGACAAAGCCTTGGCGGTCGCCAAAATAGAGCCTTTTCGCCAACTCTCCTTCGGTCGTTTTCGGATCGACGGCAGCCGTGATCGCCCAATTCCGCAGCCGGCTTGCTTCGCTCACGGAAAGCCTCAATCTCTCGGCAAGCGTTTTCATGCGCGCGGCATCCGGCGGCACGATGGCTTCCAGCCTGAGCAGCGGGTCCGGCGCCCAGGCCAGATCCTTCTCGGTCTTGGTCAGCCCGTGGATGGCATCGATGCCCCATTTCTCGCTTTCCGGCAAAACGGCGGTCAGAACGCCGGCCTGGCGCATCCACAGCAGCGCCCGCGACGGATCCGGCGCCGACAGCAATTTCTTCAATTCCCACCAGACGCGCTCGACCGAAAGCTGGTCGAGCCCCTGCTTCAGCCGGGCACAAGCCTTCAACCCTTCGGCATCCGGCCTGCCGTCGCCATACCATGCGAAGAAACGGAAGAAACGCAGGATGCGCAGATAATCCTCGCGGATACGCGCTTCCGGATCGCCGATGAATCGCAGCCTCCGCGCTTCGATATCGGCGATACCGCCGACCAGATCGACGACCGTTCCATCGGCCTCGGCATAGAGTGCATTGATAGTGAAATCACGCCGCTCAGCGTCGGCTTTCCAGTCGCGGCCGAACGACACTTTGGCGCGCCGGCCGTCGGTTTCGATATCGGCACGGAGCGTGGTGACCTCATAGGCCTTGCCGTGGCCGACCGCGGTGACTGTGCCATGCTCGATGCCGGTCGGTACCGTCTTGAAGCCTGCCGCCTCGGCGCGCCGGATGGTTTCCTCGGGCACCGTGGTGGTGGCGATGTCGATGTCGGCGACCGGCTGGCCCATGAGCGCGTTGCGCACCGCACCGCCGGCGACACGCGCCTCCTCGCCGCCATCAGTCAGCGCGGCGAGCAGGCGCTGCAGGTGGCGTTCGCCGAGCCACCCGGCCTTGCCCGCGATCGACACTGGATCGCTCACGAATAGAGCCTTTCATAAAGCGTACGGATGATGCCCGCGGTGACGCCCCAGATGCGCTGGCCGCTATAGGGCATCTCGTAATAGAACCATTCGAGGTCGTTCCACATGCGACTGTCTCTGGTGTGGTTGGCGGGGTCCATCAGAAAGCCCAGCGGCACCTCGAAGACGGCATCGACTTCGTCGGAATTCAGCGTCAGGCTGAAACCGGGCCGCACAATCCCGAGCACCGGGGCGATGCGATAGCCGCTGCCGGAAACGTAGTCCGGCAGACGGCCGATGATCTCGACGTAATCACTATCGAGACCGATCTCCTCGGATGTCTCGCGCAACGCCGCCGCTTCCGGGCTCGCATCGGTTGGATCGATGGTACCACCGGGGAAAGCCACCTGCCCCGAATGGTTGCGCAGCTTTTCCGCCCGCCTTGTCAAAAGGACCGTGGCTTCATGGCCATGATCGACCACCGGGATCAGCACGGCGGCATCGCGCAGCGCCTTGGCCAGCTTCAGCCTGGGATGGCCCGGATTGAAGCGGTGGTCGCCAAAATCATCGCCGGCATGCGCCAGCGGCTGCGCCGCGACGCGCTGGCGAAACCCGGCAGCGGAAAACGGCAATGGCATCACCTGATCCATCATAGGCGATCCGTCATGCGCTCAGCCGTTTCAGTTTCTCAGCCGGCATGATTGGATAGACCTCGCCTTTGGAACGGACGGCAAACATCGTCTTGCCACCGATGTCGATCTCTTCGCCGTGCTCGACCAATTCGTACATCACCGGCCGTGCCACCAGCGCCTCCAGCCGCCCGCGCACCAGCACATAAGGCTTCAGGCCACCTGTCTCGTCCTCATCGACGAAGCGCAGCGGGTGTCCCGCCCCAGCCTCTACCACGTCGCCGACATTGGTGCGAAAGGTGACGATTTGTCCGTCGCCGGCGCCCGACACGTCCATCTCGACGGCAATGAAGGGCGCGTCGGCGACGCGGATGCCGACCTTTTCCACCGGCGTCACCAGGTAGGTTCTACCGTCCGCGTCCTTGCGCAGCACTGAGGAAAAAAGCTGCACCAGCGGCATCCGGCCGATCGGCGTTCCCAGATAGAACCAGGTGCCGTCCTGCTTGATTTCCATGTCGAGATCGCCGCAAAATGCCGGATTCCAGCGTTCCACCGGCGCCGGCCCCTTGCCAGCGCGCGTCGCGCGCGAGACCAGCGCCTCCAGTCCGCGCGCCTCGGTCGCGGCCGTCAGGCTCTCTTCACGATGGTCGGCGGCTTCCGTCATGGTCACGAAATAGTCACTGTTGTTCCGCTTGTCAGCCTAAGTCTGTGATTTAAGTTCATTGCAGGCGCATGCGAGGCCGAATCGCGGCATTCTCTGCGGCACCAAGGTGCCAAGCGGTGTCCAACAGAAGGATCGATGCTGCATGAGCGTTATGATCAAGGAAAGCCCAATCAGCGAAAAGGACATGGTGGCGCAGGCCGAGAAAGCGCTGGCCGACATTTCGAGGGTCCGTGACGGCGTCGGCCGGGTCATTTTCGGCCAGGAAAGCGTCGTCGAGCGCACGCTCGTCGCATTGCTGGCCGGCGGCCATGCACTGCTGGTCGGCGTGCCCGGCCTCGCCAAGACCAAGCTGGTCGAAACGCTGGGCATCGTGCTCGGCCTCGATTCGCGCCGCATCCAGTTCACGCCCGACCTGATGCCATCGGACATTCTCGGCTCAGAGGTGATGGAGCAGGATGAATTCGGCAAGCGTTCGTTCCGCTTCATTTCCGGGCCGATCTTTGCGCAACTGCTGATGGCCGACGAGATCAACCGCGCCTCGCCACGCACCCAGTCGGCGCTGCTGCAGTCGATGCAGGAATACCACGTCACCATTGCCGGCGTGCGCCATGATCTGCCGTCACCGTTCCACGTCCTGGCGACGCAGAACCCGCTGGAGCAGGAAGGCACCTATCAGCTGCCGGAAGCGCAGCTCGACCGCTTCCTGATGCAGGTCGATATCCTCTACCCCGAGATCGAGGCGGAGCGCCGCATCCTGCTGGAAACCACCGGTATCGAGGATGCCAAGGCTGAAAACGTGCTGCAGCCGGCGCGGCTGAAGGACATCCAGACGCTCATCCGCCGTATGCCGGTGCCGGAAAGCGTCGTCGAGGCGATCCTCAAGCTGGTGCGCTCAGCGCGCCCCGGCCAGGGCAACGCCGATACCGACAAGCACGTCGCCTGGGGCCCAGGCCCGCGCGCCAGCCAGGCGCTGACGCTGTGCACCCGCGCCCGCGCCCTCTATGACGGCCGGCTGGCGCCGTCGGTCGACGACGTCCGCGCGCTCGCCGAGCCGGTGCTGCAGCACCGCATGGCGCTGACCTTCGCCGCCCGCGCCGAGGGCACCACGGTTCGCGATGTTGTGGCGAAGCTCGCGAAAGGGATTTGATGGCGCGCATCGGTGAAGCGCAGGCACCGGCAGCGACGCGCGATGCGCTCGCCAGAGGCCGGTTGCGGGCTTCGTTGGTGCCGGACCTGCTGGTCGAGGCGCGCCGCATCGTCAACACGGTAATTGCCGGCTGGCATGGCCGCCGCAAGCGCGGTATCGGCGAGAATTTCTGGCAGTTCCGGCCCTATGTCGAAGGCGATTCCTCGCGCATTGACTGGCGCCGTTCCGCCCGCGACGATCACACCTATGTCCGCGACCGTGAATGGGAGGCCGCCCACACGGTGTGGCTGTGGGCCGATCCCTCGCCTTCCATGCTCTACAAATCGACCGGAGCCAGCGTTCCCAAGGAATCGCGCGCCCTGGTGCTGGCGCTGGCCATGGCCGAGCTTTTGTCGCGCAGCGGCGAGCGCATTGCCTGGCCGGGCCTGACCGACCCGTTCACCGCCCGCAATGGCGCCGAGCGCATCGCGGCGCAACTGATGCACGCCGCCGACCTGCCGGCAAAGCCCGACCTATCCGGCATTCGCCGGTTCTGCGACATCGTCCTCGTCAGCGATTTCCTCGACCCGGTCGAGGACACCATGGCGTGGCTGGACGTGCTCGCCCGCCACGGCGTGCGCGCCCATCTGGTCGAGGTCGCCGATCCGGCCGAGGAAAGCTTCCCCTATGCCGGGCGCACCGAATTCACCGATCCTGAGACCGGCGACAAGCTGACCGCCGGCCGCGCCGAAATGCTGGGCGAGGAATATCGCCTGCTTTATGCCGCCCGCCGCCAGGAACTGGCCGCCTGGTGCAAACGGCTTGGCTGGAGCTTTACCGTCAATCATACCGATCGCCTTGCCTCCGAGGCGCTGGTGCGCATCCACATGGCGATGACCGGCGAAGGCGCCTTTGCCGGGAGGGCCCGCGCATGAGTTGGCTGCCGCTCTCCTTCGGGGCGCCGATCGTGCTGTGGGGCCTGCTGGCGCTGCCGGTGATCTGGTGGCTTCTGCGGCTGACCCCGCCCAGGCCGCAAACCGAGGTGTTTCCGCCGCTCAGGATTCTCGCCCGCGTGCTGAGGCGCGAAGAAACGCCGCAGCAGAGCCCTTGGTGGCTGACGCTGCTCAGGCTGCTGATGGCCGCGCTTGTCGTGGCAGCACTTGCCGAACCGGTCTTCAATCCGCGCGAAAAGCTGCCGGCCGAGGGCGCTGCCCTGGCGCTGGTGATCGACAATGACTGGGCAAGTGCCGCCGACTGGGGCAAGCGGGTCGCCACCGCCGAGCGGCTGATCGCCGATGCCAATTCGAACGGCGTGCCGGTGCTCATCGCTTTCACAGCCGAGAAGCCGAATGCCGAGATCGGTCCCTTCGATGCCGCTGCCGCGCTCGACCGGCTGCGCGCGGCAAAGCCGCGGCCGATCCCGACCGACCGCCCCGCCGTCTATGCCCGCGTCGCTTCAGCCTTGGAGTCGCTGCCTGGCGCCAGCGTCGCGGTGCTCGCCGATGGCTTGGCGGCGCAAGGCGACGAAGCCGCCTTCAACACGTTGTTGTCGAAGAACGCGGCACGTGTTGTCTGGGCCGTCTCCGACCGGCTGTCGCTGACCGGCCTGACCGGCGCCGACAACCAGGTCGACGGCTTCGCCCTGACCGCCATCCGCGCACCGGGCGATCCGGCACCTGCACAGGTGACGGCCGGCGCCTTCGACGACAAGGGGCGCCGCATTGCCGACGCGACGCTGACCTTTGCCCCGGGCGGAACCACCGCCACCGGCACGGTGGCGGTGCCGTTCGAACTGCGTAACGACTTCGCCTACATCGCGCTCGATGGCGAGCGCCAGGCCGGTGCCGTCCGCGTGCTCGATGAGAGCTCAAAACGCCGCCGCGTCGGGCTGTTGTCGCAGGCCGAGGCCGACCAGGCGCAACCGCTGCTGTCGCCGCTCTACTACATCCGCCGCGCCCTGCAGCCGTTCGCCGATCTGGTCGAGCCGTCGAGCGTCGATCTCGCCGACGCCATCCCGCAACTGCTCGACCAGAAGCCGGCGATGATCCTCATGGCCGATGTCGGCACCATTCCGGAACAAGCGCGGCAAAGGCTGGTTGACTGGGTCGACAAGGGCGGCACGCTGGTGCGTTTTGCCGGTTCGCGGCTGGCCGCTGCCGGCAATGACGACGACCTGCTGCCAGTTCGGCTGCGCACGGGCGAACGATCGCTTGGCGGCGCGCTGTCATGGACGGCGCCGCAGCCGGTCACCGAATTCCCGAAAACCGGTCCCTTCGCCGACCTCGCGCCGCCCACCGAGGTCACCGTCACCAGGCAGGTGCTGGCCGAACCGACGCCCGACATCGTCGAGCGCACCTGGGCCACGCTTGCCGACGGTACGCCGCTGGTGACCGGGATGAAGAAGGACAAGGGCACCCTCGTACTGTTCCACGTCACCCCCGAGGCGACGTGGTCCAACCTGCCGATCTCCGGCAGCTTCGTCGAGATGCTGCGGCGCATCGTGCAATTGTCGCGCAACCAGGGCGCGGCTGTCGCCAATGCCGAGGCCGCCGCCACGTCGCTGGCACCCTATCGTATGATCGCCGCCGACGGCACGCTGGTGCCGCCGACGCCGGATGCCAGGCCGCTGGTGCCCGGCGCCGGCCCGCTGCCGGTGACGCTGGAAAACCCGCCCGGCCTCTACGGCTCCGAGACTGGAGTGTTCGCTCACAATCTGCTCGGCGGCGACAGCGCATTCAGGCCGCTGGCCCGGCCTGAAATCACGGTGCCGGTCACCACCATCCAGTATGCCTTCGACGAGCAGCACAACCTCAAAGGTCCGCTTGTCACGGCCGCCCTGGTGCTGATGGTGCTCGACACGCTTGCCGTATTCTGGATGGGCGGCCTGTTGTCGCGCCGGCCGCGCCGTGCCGGCGCTGCGGCGACGGCAGCCGTCCTGCTGATTGCGCTCGGCGCCTTGATTGGCCACGCGGACGTCGCGCGTGCCGACGACGCCAAACCGGGAGATACGGAGGCGATCGGGGACATTTCAAAGACCCGGATCGCCTACGTGCTGACCGGCGAGCCGGGTGTCGATTCGATCAGCCGCGCCGGGCTCGAAGGCCTGACCCGCTTTCTTATCGAAAAAACCGCGCTCGAACCCGGAGCACCGGCCGGCGTCGACATCTCGAAGGACGAACTTTCCTTCTATCCGCTGATCTACTGGCCGATCGATCCCTCGGCCCCGATGCCCAGCGAGGCCGCCATCGCCCGCATCGACGCCTACATGCAGCAGGGCGGAACGGTCTTGTTCGACACCCGCGACCAGTTCGCCAATGGCATTGGTGCGGATTCGACCAGCCCGGCGACGGAGCGGCTGCGCGACATCCTCGGCAACCTCAACGTGCCACCGCTGGAGCCGGTGCCGTCGGACCACGTGCTGACCAAATCCTTCTACATCCTTCCGGAGTTTCCTGGCCGTTTTGCCGGCAGCCCGCTTTGGGTCGAGGCATCGCTCGAAGCCAGCAACACCGAGAACCGCCCGGTGCGCACCGGCGACGGCGTTTCGCCGATCATGATCACCGCCAATGATTTCGCCGGCGCCTGGGCGGTCGACGAGAATGGCGACCCGCTATTGCCGACGGTGCCGTCGGATCCGATGCAGCGCATCTATGCGCTGCGCGCCGGCGTCAACATCATGATGTATATGCTGACCGGCAACTACAAATCCGACCAGGTGCACGTCCCGGTGCTGCTCGAACGGCTGGGGCAATAGACCATGAACTGGTCGCTCGCCTTCGAACCGCTCATCACCTGGCCGCTGCTCGCCGTGGTTCTGGTGCCGCTGCTGCTGCTGGCGCTGGCCGGCCTTTGGTTTCGCCAGCGCGGCGCGGTCTTCCGCCTGACAGCCCTGATTGCGCTGGCTGCGGCGTTGCTCAATCCGGTGTTTCTCAACGAAGAGCGCGAGCCGCTGAAAAGCATCGTCGTGGTCGTCGTCGATCGCAGCCAGAGCCAGGATATCGGCGACCGCACCAAACAGACCGATGAGGCGTTGGCCGGGCTTCAGCAGCGTCTCGGCCGCTTCAAGCAGTTCGACGTCCGTGTCGTCGAGGCCGGCAAGTCCGAAGCCGCCGACGAGCGCACCGAGACGCGGTTGTTTTCCTCACTCGAAAATGCTTTCCGCGACGTGCCGCCGTCGCGCATCGGCGGCGCCATCATGATCACCGATGGCGAGGTGCATGACGCGCCGCCCGGCGCACCCGACTTCAATGCCCCGCTGCACGCGCTGATTACCGGCAACGAGCATGAGAAGGACCGCCGCATCCGCTTCGAGAATGCGCCGCGCTTCGGCCTCGTTGGCAAGCCGCTCGACATGACGTATCGTGTCATCGCCACCAACAACGAGACCGGCCCGGTCGATGTCCGCGTATCGGTCAACGGCGAGCAGGTATCGGTCGAGCACGCCAACATCGGCCAGGCGATGCCGCTGCAGGTGACCATTCCCAGCGCCGGGCGCAACATCGTCGAACTCGCCATCAACCACGAGCCGGGCGAACTCACCGACACCAACAACCGCGCCATCGCGCTGATCGACGGCATCCGCGAAAATCTGCGCGTGCTGCTTGTTTCCGGCGAACCGCATGCCGGCGAGCGCACCTGGCGCAATTTGCTGAAATCCGACGCTTCGGTCGACCTCGTGCACTTCACCATCCTGCGCCCGCCGGAAAAGCAGGATGGCACGCCGATCAACGAATTGTCGCTGATCGCCTTCCCGACGCGCGAGCTGTTCGTCGAGAAGATCAAGGATTTCGACCTGATCATCTTCGACCGCTATCAGCACCGCGACGTGCTGCCGATCCTCTATTACGACTACATCTCCGAGTATGTCGAAAAGGGCGGCGCGCTACTGATCGCGGCAGGCCCCGAATATGCCGGCGAAAGCTCGATCGCCCGCACGCCGCTGATGTCGGCACTGCCGGCAATGCCGACCGGCGAGGTCATCGACAAGGCCTTCTACCCACGTCTCACCGATACCGGCCAGCGTCATCCGGTAACGCGTGGGCTCGACGGCTCCGCGACCGAGCCGCCGCACTGGAGCCGCTGGTTCCGCACCATCGGCGTCGAGAACCCCGAGGGCGAGGTGGTGATGAAGGGTGCCGACAACCGGCCGCTGCTACTGCTCGATCGCAAGGGCGAAGGCCGCGTCGGCATGCTTTTGTCCGATCAGGGCTGGCTGTGGGCGCGCGGATTCGAGGGCGGCGGCCCGCACGTCCAGCTCTACCGGCGCATCGCCCACTGGCTGATGAAGGAGCCCGAACTCGAGGAAGAGCGGCTGACCGCCGACGGCCGCGGCATGGTGCTGGAAATCCGCCGCCAGACGATGAGCGACGATCCCGGCCCGGCGCAAGTCATCACGCCGTCCGGCAAGGCACTGATCGTCAGGCTCGAGAAATCCGAGCCAGGCGTCTTCCTCGGCAGCGTCGAGACCAGCGAAATCGGTCTCTATCAGGTCGGCAATGGCGACCTGACGGCATTGGCCCATGTCGGGCCGGTCAACGCCCCGGAATTCACCGACGTCGTCTCCACCGAGAACCGGCTGAAACCACCGGCTGAGGCAACCGGCGGCAGCGTTCGCCGGCTGGCGCCGGCATCGGCCATTGGCAACCTGACCAGCACCGTCACGCTGCCATCCGTAGTCCCGGTCCGTTCCTCGGGCGCGGCTTCCGGCAATGACTGGATCGGCCTGCGCACCACCGACGACAGCGTGCTCAAGGCCGTCTCGCGCGTGCCGCTGTTCGGCGGCTTCCTCGGCCTCGGCCTGCTGCTTCTGGCGATGGGCTCGATGTGGTACCGCGAAGGGCGGTAACGCGGTTTATCCTTCTCCCT
Source organism: Mesorhizobium sp. M0408 (assembly GCF_040321495.1). Classification (NCBI taxonomy): domain Bacteria; kingdom Pseudomonadati; phylum Pseudomonadota; class Alphaproteobacteria; order Hyphomicrobiales; family Phyllobacteriaceae; genus Mesorhizobium; species Mesorhizobium sp. M0408. Next base: position 121,102 of record NZ_JAMYRO010000006.1, read on the forward strand.
TGTGGGAGAAGGTGGATTGGCGCGCAGCGCCAAGACGGTTGAGGGGTGCTGGACGGAGTGCCGTCCTTGCCAAGCTGGAACACCCCTCATCCGACCGAGCTTCGCTCGGCCACCTTCTCCCACAAGGGGAGAAGGAAGAAAGCGAACCGCCCTACTCCTCCGGCTCCGTCGTGAACATCAGCGGGTAGCCCTTGGCCTTGCCGGCATCGGTTGCCCGCGCCGCCTTAGTCTCGGCGACATCCCTGGTGAAGACGGCGACAACGCAGACGCCGCGCCGGTGCGCGGTGATCATTATCCTATGCGCCTGGTCTTCGCTGAGCTTGAACTCGGCCTTCAGCACCGTCACGACAAACTCGCGCGGAGTGAAATCGTCATTGACCAGGATGACCTTGTAGAGCTTCGGCCGTTCGACCTTCGGCTTCGTGCTGGTACGGGGTTTTGTCGTGATTTCAGGCATTGGACCGGCAATTGCGTACGACAGCTTTGCGGTCATTTTGACATGGGCAAAAGCGGTCGTCCATTCAACCGCGCGCGATCGGCTTCCCGGCAGGCGCAGTTCAAAAGTCCGTGCCTATGTGGGAACTGCCGTCTGGCGTTCAACGGGGGGTGTGGGCCGGGACTGGCCCTACTGTCTGCACGCAACAAAAAAGACGACCGCTCCAGGCAAATCGCAACTGGAGCGGTCTTCTCATAGGGTAGAAAGATGTCGCTTGATCAGGCCTTCGGAGTTGCCTTGACCGCGTGCTTCTTGTGCTTCTTGACGGTCTTCTTGGCAGCGACCTTCTTCACGGCCTTGGCCGGCGCAGCGGTCGTCGTTGTCGTCGCAGCCGGGGTGGTGGTCGCGGCATTGGCGCTGCTGGCGCCGAGAACCGGCATCGAGACGGCCAGCGCGATGGCGAGACCGAGGGCGGAGAGGAGGGACTTTTTCATGGCTTCACTTCCTTTTTGTGCAGATCGGATTGTGTCACTGAACGGGATCGATCGGTGTCACTCCAAGCAGCTTCAAAGCATTCGCGAGCATCCGGATTCCCTGTGCCTGTTTCTTGTTGGCGCAGAACCGGTTTCCCTTTCTTTGAAGTGCTTTCGCAGCGGTGACCTGCGTTGCCGCGGCATGGGTTTCGAGGGCTTCGTCAAACTGGCGGTTCAGATCGATGCAACGCTCGCTGCGGGTGGTCGCCACCTTTGCATCGGCCGCCTTTGCATTGGCCACCTTCGCATCGGCCAGTTTTGCATCGGCATGTTCGACCGCGGCCGTGACGAGCGAAATGGAAAGCAACGCACCCATCAGACTGATCGAGAACCTTTGCATTGGTCTGTCCGTAATCCCGTAACGCGTGTCGCAGCCGATGACCTGACCGCCACGGCACCACTTATGCCTTTGATTTTTTTCGGCAGTTTTTCCGGATTGTAGAATTTTGTTTCTGGATTGTTTCTGGGCAGCCCGGATCGAGCCGCCGATCTTCACTGGCCAACTTATGGCCTGAATTCTATCGTCTGGCTGACGGCCGAAGCAGCGCTTGGGCGATCCACAAATGACAGGTTCCCGGTGAAATCCGACCCCCACATACTGATCGTCGACGACGACAAGGGCATTCGCGACCTGCTTCAGGAATTTTTCCAGAAGCGAGGGCTGCATACATCGATCGCCGCCGACGGCACCGAGATGGAGACCATCCTGCGCCGCGCCCAGGTCGACCTGATCGTCCTGGACGTCATGCTGCCCGGCAAGAGCGGGCTGGAGCTCTGCCGCGAGTTGCGCGCCAATTATTCGACGCCGATCATCATGCTGACCGCGGTTACCGAAACTACCGACCGCGTGGTTGGGCTGGAGATGGGCGCCGACGACTACGTGCCGAAACCCTTCGATCCGCGCGAGCTGCTCGCACGCATTCGTGCCGTCTTGAGACGCAATGGCGCCGCCGAACCGCGACGCGCCGCCTCGCGGCAGATCTACCATTTCGCCGGCTGGACGATGGACTGTTCGCGCCGCCGGCTGATGGCGCCCGGCGACGTCAGGATCGAGCTGACGATGGCCGAATTCAATCTCCTGCAGACCTTCGTCAAGAGCGCGCAGCGCGTACTGAGCCGCGAGCAGCTGATCGAGCTGTCCGGCGGCGACAGCGGCTACAGCTTCGACCGCAGCGTCGACATTCTGGTCAGCCGGCTGCGGCGCAAGATGGAGGACGACCCGAAAACGCCGAAGCTGATCCTGACCGTGCGCAGCGGCGGCTACCAGTTCCTGCCTGAGACGACCTCCGAATGAGACGCATCCTGCCGCAAACGCTGCCGGTCTGGGTGCTGCTCATCGTCATCGCCGGCCTGCTGATCAGCCAGATCGCGACCCTTTACATCGTTTCGCGCGACCGTGCCGCCGCCAATGACGTCGTCGATCTCTACCGGCTGAACGACCGCGCCTTCTCGCTGGTGCAGCTGATGCATGATGCTACGCCGGAACAGCGCAAGGCGACGGCCTCCGGCCTGTTCAACGCCACTTATGCGCTCACCGTCTCCGACACGCCCGCCGTTACTTCGTCGATAGCCGGCGACGACGAACTGGCCGAATTGGAAGACATATTGGTCGGTCGGCTATCGAAGTTCGGCATCACCGACGCGCGGGTCCGCCGCGACCCGGCAACGCACGAAGCCGACGCTCCCGGTGGGACGGTCGCCGGTCCCGATATCGGCCAGGTCGAGCGCGACCTGCTGGTGCTGGCGGCCGATTTCGCCCAGAGCGACAAGCTGACCGCTTCGCTTCGCTTTGCCGACGGCCAATGGCTGAACTTCACCGAGCCGAACACACCGGCCGGACCGATACTGAGCTTCGATAGCCTGCCGCTCTATGCCTTGATCGCCGGGCTGGTGGTGGCTTCCTCGATCTGGTCGCTGCGCCGGCTGACGGCGCCCTACCGGATGATGGAGACCGCGGTGAAGCGGATCGGCGAGGACCTGAAAAGCCCGCCGATCGCCGAGAGCGGCAGCCGCGAGGTGCGTACCGCGGCAAAGGCGGTCAATGCCATGCAGGCGAGGCTGCGCGCCTACGTCGAGGACCGCGAGCATCTTGCGGCCGCACTGGCGCACGACCTGCGCACGCCGCTGACCAGGATGCGGCTGCGCCTCGAACTGCTGAGGAATTCGTCCGTGCGCGCCGCACTGGCGCACGACCTCGCCGACATCGAAGGCATTGCCAGCTCGGTCATCGACTTCGCCACTTTCGAGGTGACCGAGGAGAAGAGCGAGAGGATCGATTTCTGGTCGCTGGTAGAATCGATCGCCGACGGCTTCGACGAGGTCTCCTTCGACAATGAGGACGCGCGCTCGCGCGGCCTGATCTGCGTCGCGCGGCCGGTCGCGCTACGGCGCTGTGTCACCAACCTCGTCCAGAACGCGGTGACCTATGGCAAGAGGGCGCATCTCAGCCTGCGTCAATCAGGCAAGACAATCACGCTGGCGATCCATGACGAGGGTCCGGGCATACCGCAAGCCGAGCTCGACGCCGTGTTCGGCTCGTTCGTGCGCCTGGAACAGTCGCGCAACCGTCAGACCGGCGGCCTCGGCCTCGGCTTGACCATCGCCCGCAACATCGCCCGTAGCGCCGGCGGCGAAGTCAGCCTGTCCAACCATCCCGATGGCGGCCTGATGACGGAGCTGCGCCTGCCGCTTGCGGTTTAGCTTGCGGTATCGGGCTAAGCCGGCGTTCCTTCGCGCCCCCTCTGTTCTGCTGGACACCTCCTCCACAGGTGGGAAGATTGGCCGTCGTCGCCGATTTCGCCAATTACAAACGTTGGAATGTGAGAGCCGTCCGCGAAACCGCCGATCTCCCCCAAGTAGGAGAGATGTCCGACAGAACAGAGGGGGGCGCGACAGAACTCGGCGTTTGGTCTTGGTTCTCTCCCCAAGGAGAAAAACTACCTTCTCAACACCGCGCTCAGCACATCCCTGACGCCGATGGCGCCGACAAAGCGCGACTGGTCGTCGAACAGCGCCACCGGTGCCGTCTGCGAGCGATGCATGGCCAGCATCACGGTCTTCAGCGAGGTGCCGGGATTGGCCCAGAACACCTGCGCCGTCTCCTCCGGCTGGGCTTCGACATCGGCGCAGGACACCCATACCGCGGGCTTGCCGTCGCGCTCGGCCGCCGCCACCAGCCCATGCTCGTCGATCTTGAAACGCGTCGTCCTGCGCCGGTCGAGCCACACCCAGCCGTTCTCGCCGTGTTCGAGGTCGCGGCGGTCGCGCATGACGTTCCACGCGGTCAGCACCGAGAGCGGGTTCACATTGGCGATGAAGTCGCGGACATAGTCGTTGGCGGGCCGCAGCACGATGTCTTCCGGCGCGCCGGTTTGCACGATGCGCCCGCCTTCCATGATGGTGATATGGGTGCCGATCTTCAGCGCCTCCTCGAGGTCGTGGCTGACGAAGATGATGGTCTTCTTCAGCTCGGCCTGGAGCTGCAGCAACTCGTCCTGCAGCTTGGTCCGGATCAGCGGATCGAGCGCCGAGAACGGCTCGTCCATGAGCAGGATCGGCGCCTCGGTGGCAAAGGCGCGCGCCAGGCCGACGCGCTGCTGCATGCCGCCGGAAAGCTCATGCGCATATTTCTTCGACCACTGGTCGAGATGAACCAGCTTCAGTTGCCTGTTCACCCGCTCCTTGCGCTCGGCTTCGGGTACGCCGGCGAGCTCGAGGCCAAGGCCGACATTCTCCTCCACCGTGCGCCACGGCAGCAGCCCGAACTGCTGGAACACCATCGCCACCTGCTTCTGCCGCAGCCGCCGAAGCGTCGCCTCGTCGCAGGTGACGACGTCGACCGTACCGTCGCCGTCCTTGACCAGCACCTGGCCGCGCGAGACGACGTTCAGCCGGTTGACGGCTCTGAGCAGCGTCGATTTGCCGGAGCCGGAAAGCCCCATCAGCACCGAGATCTCGCCCTCGTTCACGGTGAGGCTGGCGCCGGCGCAGCCCAGTACGTTGCCGGTCTGTTCGAGGATCTCGGCTCGGGTGGCACCACTGTCGATCAGCGCCAGCGAGCCTGCCTGGTCGGCGCCGAAGACGATGTCGACATTCCTGAAATCGACGGCGACGGTCATTTCTTGCCTCCCACGCCGATGCGCGTCATCCGGTCGAGCACGATGGCGAGCACGACGATCGCCAGCCCTGCCTCAAGCCCGAGGTCGATCCTGCGCGAACCGAGCGCCCGGTTGATTTCCGTACCGAGGCCGCCGGCGCCGATCAGGGCGGCGAACACCACCATCGACAGCGACAGCATGATCGACTGGGTCAGCCCAGCCATGATGGTCGGCAGCGCCGAAGGCAGCTCGACCTTCCACAGCAGCTGGCGCTTGGTGGCGCCGAACGCCTCGCCCGCCTCGACGATCGATTTCGGCACCGAGGTGACGCCGAGATGGGTGAGCCGAACCGAGGTCGGGATGACGAAGATGATGGTGACGATCAGGCCGGGCGCGTTGCCGAGGCCGAACAGGGTCAGCACCGGGATCAGGTAGACGAAGGTCGGCAATGTCTGCATCAGGTCGAGCACCGGCAGCATGACGCGATACACCTTCGGCTTGTGCGCGGCCCAGATGCCGAGCGGCACGCCGATGGCCATCGACACGGCGGCGGCGGCGACCACCAGCACCAGCGTCTCCACCGTCTGCTTCCACAGGTTCTGGTTGAGGATGAACAGCAATCCGATGAATACCGCCAAAGCCAGGCCTTTCGAGCGCTGCAGGAAATAGGCGAGCAGAGCGATCAGCGCGATCAGCAGAACCGGCGGCAGCAACAGCAGCCCGTCGACGATGCCGTCGAGCAGGAAGTTGAGGCTGTTGGAAAAAGCCCTGAAGATGGTGTCGAAATTGTCGGTGAGAAAGCCGAAAAACGCCTTCCCCCATGCCCCGATGGGAATCTTGTAACTGACCAGGAATTTGGAGATCGGATCCATCTAGCCCCTCTTCTACCGGCGCCGTCCTTCGCCGGACGGTCATCTTGTCACAGGATATGAAAAAGGGCAGCCATTTCTACCGTGGCTGCCCCTTGTCTCGTCATGCCAGATGGTCGGGTCAGCTTCCGAGCGCCGTTTTCACCGCAGCCGCCGCATCGCCGCCGTCGAAGGTGGTGACGCCGGCGATCCAGGGAGCGACCGCGTCCGGGTGCTTCTTCAGCCAGTCGGTCGCGACCGTATTGGCGTCGCCGCCCTTCAGGATCGCGTCCATCATCTCGCCTTCCATGTCCAGGTTGAACTTCAGATTGGCGATGAACTTGCCGGCGTTCGGACATTCGCTCATGTAGCCCTTGCGTACATTGGTATGCACGGTGGCAGCACCAAAGCCGCTATCTCCCATCCCCTCGAGATAGGTGATCTTCATGGCGCCCATCACCGGATGCGGCGTCCAGCCGAGGAAGGCGATCCATTCATTGTTCTTCATCGACTGGTCGGCCTGGGTGAGCATGCCGGCCTCGGAAGATTCGACCAGTTCGAAGCCTTCGAGATTGGTCTTCGGATCCTTGATCATGTCGAGGATGATGCGGTTGCCGTCATTGCCGGCCTCGATGCCGTAGATCTTGCCGTCGAACTTGTCCTTGAATTTGCCGAGATCGGTCAGCGTCTTGACACCGGCATCGGCGACATAGGTCGGAACGACGATGCCGTAGCCGGCACCGCTGAGATTTTCACTGACGGTCTCGACCGAGCCTTCGGCGGCATAGTCCTTGATGTCGTTGGTCATCGACGGCATCCAGTTTCCGAGGAACACGTCGAGATCTTTGTTCTTCAGGGACGCATAGGTCACCGGCACCGAAAGCTGGATCACCTGCGGCTCGTAGCCGAGCGCCGTGAGCAGCACCGAGGCGACGCCGGTGGTCGCCTGGATGTCGGTCCAGCCGACATCGGACAGACGCACCGTCTTGCAGCTTTCCGGATCGCCGGCGAAGGCCCCAGTCGTGGATAGAAAAGCCGCCAGGCCGAGGCCGGCGACGAATGAACTCATACGCGACATGAAAATTCTCCCATTTCAGTTCTCGGTGAAGCGAAGCGACGGTTTTATCTCCGCCTTTGTTCCGTCAGCCAAACATCATTCTGCTGCGGTTTCAAGCACTAAGGCAATCACGAACAACGGCGCAGGCTGGCCGATCAGCGACACGCCCGCCGCTTTCCGGATGGAAGTCGCCTTTTCCCGGTGGAATGTAGGCGCTCCCCCTCCCCGCTTTGTTGCAACTCGGCTTAAAAGGACGGCATGGCCAAGCTGTACTTCCATTATGCGACGATGAATGCCGGCAAGACGACGATGCTGTTGCAGGCCTCGTATAATTACCGCGAGCGCGGCATGACGACGATGCTGTTCATCGCCGGCCACTACCGCAAGGGCGATACCGGGCTGATCTCGTCGCGCATCGGCCTGGAGACGGAAGCCGAGATGTTCCGCGACGGCGACGATCTGTTTGCCCGGGTCGCCGAGCATCACGACCACGCCACGGTCCATTGCGTCTTCGTCGATGAGGCGCAGTTCCTCGAAGAGGAGCAGGTCTGGCAACTCGCCCGCATCGCCGACCGGCTGAACATCCCGGTCATGTGCTACGGCCTGCGCACCGATTTCCAAGGCAAGCTGTTTTCCGGATCGCGCACCCTGCTGGCAATCGCCGACGACCTGCGCGAGGTGCGCACCATCTGCCGTTGCGGCCGCAAGGCGACGATGGTGGTGCGCCTCGGCGCCGACGGCAAGGTGGCGAAACAGGGCGAACAGGTGGCGATCGGCAAGGATGTCTATGTCTCGCTCTGCCGCCGCCATTGGGAAGAAGAAATGGGCCGCGCCGTGCCCGACGATTTCATCGGCTTCACCAAAACCTGACCAGCGCTATTGCTTTCATCCGACCTCCCGGCCGACATTCGTTCACCAATCGCGCCATCGTGCGGCGCTTGTTTAAGGCCTGCTTGCTATTTCAGAACCTCTCAGCCAGAGCCGTCGGGGAGTTCCCATGCTTCGAGCCATTTCGTCTGCCGCTGCTTTCCTCATCGCCGGCGCTCTTGCCGCGCATGCCGACGGCGATGCCGCTCTCGGCAAGAAAGTCTTCAACAGATGCATGGCCTGTCATGAGGCCACGAGCGACCACGACAAGGTCGGCCCGCATCTGCTGGGTGTCGTCGGCCGCACCGCCGGCACCGCGGACAGTTATCTCAGCCGCTACTCGCAGGGGATGAAGGACGCCGGCGCCGCCGGCCTGGTCTGGGACGAAGCAAACCTCGCCGAATACCTGCGGGCGCCGCGGCAGAAGGTCCCCGGCAACAAAATGGCCTTCTCCGGCCTGACCAGCGACGACGACATCGCCAATGTCATCGCCTACCTCAAGGCCGATCCCAAGCCCTGAGCGTCGCTCCCGACCTAAAGTCCAGCCGCGGTTGAAGCGGTGTCTGACCGGACGGCAGTTACACCGTAATCATTGCCTGACTATCCTGCGGTCGGCCTCCTGAAATTCTTTTGTTTTCCTGTAATCCCATGTCTTCCGTCTTTCATTCGCCAAACCCGGCACATATATTCGCGGCGGTTTGCGAAACGAAACCGATGCCGAAGCGGGAGGCCCCAATGGCGACATTGCAGAATTTCGATGCCGAGATTGCCAAGACCAAGCAGGTCGTAGAGGACATGCGCACCAAGATCGAGCAGTCCGGTACTGTGCTCGACACGCTCGCCACCGCCGACAAGAAGATCGGCGACGCCAATTTCGACATCGAGAATGCCCGCATTGAGGATGTGCTGAAGCAGCAGAAGGTGATGGAAGGCAATATCGCCGACCTGATTATCGGCCTCGAGGACGCCACCAACGTCTTCGGCGCCGAATTCGAGAGCATGAAGAACTACACCGGCTGGGAAAATTTCGTCGGTGTCTTCTCCAGCCAGCGCAAGCAGCGCCTGCGCACCGACCGCGTCCGCAACATGTCGCTGGCCGGCAATCTGCAGGAGCTGCTGGCGAAATCCGACACCATCGTCGGCATCCTCAAGGCTCAGAAGCAGGTTCTCGACACGCGCTACAAGACCTCCGAGGCCAGCCTGTCGCAGGTGATCGAGCGCCGCAAGACCACCATGTCCAATCTCGAGACCGTGCAGAAGCGCATCGAGGAGCTCAACCCGATGCTGCTCGACATCGAGAACAAGATCGCCGCCTCGACCAGCCAGAAGGTGCGCACGCAGCTGGAAGGCGAACGCTCGAAACTGGCCACGGAATACAACGAGAAGCAGGCCAAGGAGCAGGAATTGCTGGCCGAAAGCCAGACGCTGGAGCGCTACACCTCGATGTTCCAGACCTTCGTCGATTCGCTCAACAACCAGATCGCGGCGCAATCGACGCTGATCAACAAGCTGACCATCGATACCGAGCAGCGCATCGTTCTGTACAAGGCGCTGGAAGATTCGCTGAAGACCGCCGCCCAACAGGATGTCGCCCACAAGATCAACACGCTGGGCAGCCAGGTCGACAACACCGCCGAAGAGACCATGGCCGGCATTGGTGCCGCCTCGCAAAAGCACATCGGCGATCTGCTTGAAATGCACGAGAAGAACATGGTCGCCACCGCCGACATCCAGCGCCGCAAGAAGCTCGCCGACGATGCCTTCGCCCGCCGCTTCGACGATGTGATGAAGAAGCACAATTCGGCAAATTACGTGCAATCGTAATTGCTGCACGTGCACTGCTCCCAAGGGCTGGCAGCATGACCCCCGAAAACGAAGCTGCGGCGCGCTATTTCTCGGCGATCACGGCGGCACTTGGCGGCCTCGAAGTGTTCATGCGCGACGATCGCTCGCCGCTCTATCGGCACGGCATCGTCGCCAAGGTCGTCGCCGAATATATTGCGCGGCTCGACAAGTCGTTCTCGTGCTGGCGCAACCGGCTGGGCTTCACCGAGACGTTCCGCATCTCGCGCGCCGAAAGCGGTTTTCCGGTCTTCCAGAACCTGCTCGAGTTGGAGAACGACCGGCTCCAGGCCGATGCGCGCCTCGCCAACCTTCCGCTGGCCGATGAGCTGCGCGAGGAAATGGCGGACTTCATCCTGCGCCACAAGGAATTTCCCGAAGCGCTGCAGAAGTCGATGGCCGAGCGGCTTTACCTCGAGGACGTCAAGAGCGAGACCACCTTCGGCCCGTTCACGCTGGCCCAGACGGTCAAGGTGTCGGTCAATCCGAAGACGTTGCGCCCCTATTATCTGGTCCACTGGGCCTGCTTCGACGGCAGCGCCAACCTGCCGCTTGTGTATATGGTGACGGTCGAGGATTCCTCGGACGACATGATCCGGCAGCTTGTCGACTCCAGTGGCAAACTTAATGAGAGGGTCGACATTCCGCTGCCGGTCGACGGCTTGCTCAATCCCGAGCTTGCCCACCGTTTCGACGATTTCACCGAGAAGAATTCCGCCTACGCGCTGTCGCCGGCGACCATCGCGGTCAACCTCGACAAGGATTTCGAGCCGCTGCATCCCAAGCAACTGCGTCGCGTCGTGCTCGGCCCGTTCTATTCTGCAGGGATTACCGACAACAATTCGACGGTGAGCGAAGTGCTGGCCAAGGTGCGCAAGCCGGAAAACGCCTGGCTGCTGACCTGGACCATCCAGGAGGTCTTTTCCAAGGCCGAAAAGCCAGGCCGCAAGGGGCTGTTTTCGAGCGAAAAGACGACGCAGGAATTCTTCATCAATACCGACGATCTCGAGGCCGCGCGGCAAGGCGTGTCGAGCTATGAGAACCATGCGTTGATTCCGCACGAGGCCTATCAGGCGCTCTATGCCGCCGGCGAGGCGCAGAAGATCTTTTCGGGCTACAAGGTCCACATCCTGTCCAAAGGGCAGGTCATCAGCGACGTCTGACCATCAAATCGCGGAGCATCCTCCATGGACACCGGCCTGACCACCATCCCGGAAGCGGCAATTGAAAAGCACCGTGCCACTGCGCAAAGTTTCATCACTCGCATCGTCGTGCTGGAGGACCCATCGCGCGAGTCCGGCACCGCGCTTGCCGGCACCAACCGCCGCTTCGTCTCTACCGTCTCGGTCGGCTCGGTGCGCCGCACGCGCGAGGTCGAGCTCTCCAAAACCGTCGCCGCCGTCCATTCCGACGACCAGTTGCTGACTATCCCGCAGCACACGCTGTTGTTTCGCGCCCGGCGCGGCACAGCGATAGCGCTGGCCATATCGGATGTCTTCGCCGAGGGCTCGGACCTCGAAAGTCTGCAGGCGAAAAACGCCCGCGCGCCGCTCGAAGGCGATGAAGCTGCCACCTTCAAGAAGCTGCTGTCGGCCTCTGCCTACATCTCCGCCTTCAGCCTTGCCTCCTATTTGTTCCAGCTGATCGACAGCGACGGCGAGGCGCCGAACGACACGCCCGAGCCGGACTTTCTGTTCGACACGCCACAGGATGCGGTGAAGTCGATCGTGGCCGGGCTCGACAGGGCGATAGCGGGTTCGAAGGACGATGCCGACCTGATGACCCGCGCCCGCGCCTTTGCCCGCGTCGCCATCGACGGGCTGTTGGCGCGAAAGGGCCGCTTCGACGGCATCGGTCCGTTCGAGAACGCGCATATCCGCATCGACGTCGACGATTTTACCCTTGACGGCTTCGACGTCGCGCCGGGTAAGCGGGCAAAGCCGCTGGTGATGACCTTCAAAAAACCGGAAGAGGTCGTCGGCAACCACATCGCCAAATACCAGTCGGTCAAGCTTGCCAAGATGCTGATGGCCTATGACTTCGAGCGCGAGCTGAACCCGTTCGTCGAGCTCGGCGGCTTCCTGTTCACTTTTATCGGCGATGGCGCGCCCGGCACCGGCAAGACAACCTTGATCCAGATGATCGCCGGTCTTCTCAATGGTTATTGCCAGGTCGCCGGTTATCCCTTCGCCTACGAGAATTTCGGCGTCGACCAGATCTCCTCCTACCAGGGCAAGTCCGGCCAGAACTGCCGCCAGTTCATCAACAATGTGCTGAACCCGCGCGTCATCGGCTTCGGCACCATCGACGATATCGACCAGGTGGCGGCACGCCGGTCCGACGACCGCGCCTCGGCCGGCCAGCAGGAAATCACCGGCGTCCTGATGGACGCCTTTGGAGGTGCGGCGACCGTGGTGCGCGGCAACTGCTCGTTCGGCATGTTCTCCAACTATCCCGAAAACGTCGACGACGCGCTACGCCAGCGCGCCGGCGCGCGCTGGCTGGTCGACGGCCCGCAGAGCCGCGACGACTACATCGACATCTTCGTTCTGCTCGCCGGCAAGAACCACAAGATCCCGCTCGGCGACCACAAGCTCTATGTGGCGCAAGAGATCCAGCGCGCGGTGATGGAAGCTTACGAGGAGCATGAGAAGCCACAGGAAGACGGGTTGATGAAGGTCTATGAGCGCTACATGAAGGAGAATGGCGCGCCAAAGACGATGGCCGACATCGGCACTTATCTGCATATGATCAAGGATGCCGAGCCGCGCTTTACCGGTCGCGCCATCAAGAACGTCACCGATGCCATCAAGATGCGCGCCATGGACATCGAATTGCCGGACGAGTGGTTCGAAAAGCCGGAAGCCTTCATGCACAAGGGTTACGACGACAAGAAAGCCATGATCGAGGAGCTGCGCGGGCCATTCTCGATGGACATGGTCATGCAGGAGATCAACCGCTACGCGGATTCCGAGTTCCGCTATTCCGACAAGTCCGATGATGCGGCGGTGACCAAGATGATCCGCGACACCCGTCTGCGGGAGCGTGCCGTCCGCGAGATCGAGGATATGAAGAAAAAGGGGCTGTGGAATGCGTGAGATGCGCCGACGCCCCCTTCTCCCCTTGTGGGAGAAGGGGTCGCCGAAGGCGACGGATGAGGGGTATTCGTCAAGCTGGAACACCCCTCATCCGACCGAGCTTCGCTCGGCCACCTTCTCCCACAAGGGGAGAAGGAGCGTTCGCGCCCCTCATCCGCCCTTCGGGCACCTTCGCCCCGTGAACGGGGAGAAGGAATAATGGCTAAGAAACCCGATCTGTTGCGCGACAACGAGCTGATCTACGGCCGGCTGCTGACGATCGACGAGCCGCACCTGATCCAGCGCTACAACAAGGCGATGGTCGCGTTCGGCTTGAAGCCGACCAAGTTGAAAAGCTTCGAGATCGATCGCACTGGCTTCTCGCCGCAGGTCGCCGAGGAATGCGGCGACTACAGCTACCTCGATCCGAACGAGGTCAACCGTCGCTTCATCATCCTGACGCCGTCGCAGATCGACCTGCCGGTGGTGCACACGGCGTTCTCCAACACTTCGCTGCTGATGTACGAGTTCATGTCCAAGAACCAGCGCGCCATCGATGCGCTGACGATCAAGGACGTCATCTACGGCGAGATCGAGGATTCGGTCCCCAAGGTCGACGACATCGAGGACCTGCTGTCGATCAATCAGGTCGAATTCAAGGTGCTGTCGGCCGAGGATGTGCTCGGCAAGGCCGCTGAACTCGGCAAGCTGGTCGACCGGCTGAAGCAGGAACCGGATGCCTGGCGCGACAACGCCATGCTTGCCCACATGGTCGAGCTGGCGAAGATCTGCGGCGACATCCGCGAGAATGCGCTGGTGCCGGACCAGGTGATCTTCCGCCACAATGCCTATTGGACCAGCCATTTCGGCGGACTTTATGTGTTCGTCGATCCCGACGTGACGACGGTGATCAGCGACCCGGCAGCGCCGGGCTTCCGCCGCTCGCGGCCATGGCAGGTGAGCTACCTTTCGATCCACGACGCCGACAAGGTATTCAAGTTCCTCGCCTCGACCGGCCGCCTCGAGTTGCCGCGCGCCTCATGGATCGAAACCTCCGGTTATCTCGAGCATCGCGCCGAAATGGTGGTGCGCGCGCTGATCCGCGACGCCGATCCCGACCGCAATCTGACCGACGTCGACAAGGTCTGGCTGCAGACCTGGATCCACGGCCATACCGATCTGATCACCAGGGACGGCAATTTTCCCTTCCTCAACGCCGCCAAGCGCGAGATCGCCCAGCTCGGCCATCTCAAGATCGAGGACGTGTTCCCGCAGCAGCGCTTCCTGGTCATCCGCGCCAAGCCGGACCATCCCGACGCCTGGCTGACCAACCAGCTGATCTCGGACTTCGTGCCGCAGGACTTCGTTTCGCGTTACGTCTTCAACAAGCCGGGCTTCTACAGGGACTATGAAGGCTTCAGCGACGCCTGGCGATCGCATGTTGTGGACGTTCTGAAAACCACATATCTGAAGGACAAGGTGGCGTTTCGCACACGCCTCTACGGCTTGACTGACTGAGGGGGTGACATCGCCATGCTTGATCCGATCGTGAATTTCTTCACCCGGATTTTCCAGTGGATTGGCCGCGGCATCGGCCTGCTCATCGGCGCGATCCTGTGGCCGTTCCTGTGGGCGGGGCGCTGGTACACGCAACGCGGCTGGATCCTGAAGGCGGTGCTCGGCCTGGCTGTGCTCGTGCTGATCGGTCTCTATGTCAACTTCTTCTACGCCACCCAGTGGTGGAACAATTTCGACCCGAATTACGTCGACAAATACACGTTCGAAAAACGCAACAGCTCCGCCGGTGAACAGGTTTCCGCCGGCGCCGGCACCGACACGGCCAAGACCTGCGGAAATTCAGCCATTGCCCAGGTCGCTGCCGACCTGACCGACTTCAACGTCAACCAGAATGCCTGGGTGTCGTCGATGATCCTCTACAAGCTCGGCCTGTTCGGCATCGACTGGGACCACACGCCGTTCATGGACAACAAGGCGTCGTTCCAGCGCGGCATCAACCAGGCGGTGCGGCGCACGGCGACCGAGCTTGCCGACAATCTCGGCCGCGTCCGCACCACCTCGCAGATCGACGCCGACCTGCAGGACGCCCGCGGCAATCTGCAGTTCGATGAGGAAACCTGGTATTTCGGCTTGAACCCGTTCGGGCCCAAGACGCCGACGCCGAGCTACTATCGCGACGCGGTGCGCAAGCTGCGTTCCTTCAACGCCCGCCTCGCAGCCTGCCAGGCGACATTCGATGCCCGCGCCGACAATCTCAAGCAGTATATCGACCGCATTTCGTCCGATATCGGTTCCACCTCGGCGATCCTCAAGGAGCGTGCCGAAAACCACAATAATGGCTGGTTCGACACACGCGCCGACGACCGCTTCTGGTTCGCCTATGGCCAGCTCTATGCCTATTACGGGCTGATGAAGGGCGCACAGGCCGACTTCGAGGACGTCATCAAGGAAAAGCACCTGCAGAACCTGTGGGATACGATGGACGCGCAATTCGTCTCGGCGCTGCGCATCCAGCCCTTCATCATCGCCAATGGCCGCGAGGACGGCTGGCTGTTGCCGACACATCTGACGACGATGGGGTTTTACATACTCAGGGTGCGCTCGAACATGGTCGAGATCAGCAACGTGCTGACGCAGTAGCGGATCGTCCCGCACAGCCGGCGCTGGTGAATTTGCGCCGTTGCTTCTGTCGCTTTTCGCGTATTACGCGGCTGTTTTGAGACGGCGGAACCGCGCCTGCTCTGGCTTCTATACGGCGCGGCAACCGGCGCGAAAAGAACCTGTAGCAGGGCAGCCGGCCGCAGAGGCATTTTCTTCGTAGGAAACATAGTTGCATGAAAGTTGACGCCGCGGCAGCGACAGGGGTAGAACATGCCCGCGCCTGCAATGCCGGGCTATTCTTGCGACCACACTAGTCAAATCCGTCCAATTCAGAGGGAAGTCGTCCATGGCCGAAGTGAAGTCCGACATCGAGATCGCGCGCGGCGCCAGGAAGAAGCAGATCCAGGAGATCGGCCAGAAGATCGGCATTCCGAGCGAACATCTTCTGCCCTACGGCCACGACAAGGCGAAGATCTCGGCCGAGTTCATCAAGTCGGTGAAGGGCAACAAGGATGGCAAGCTGATCCTCGTCACCGCCATCAACCCGACACCGGCCGGCGAAGGCAAGACGACGACGACGGTGGGCTTGGGCGATGGCCTCAACCGCATCGGCAAGAAGGCCATCGTATGCATCCGCGAGGCTTCGCTCGGACCGAATTTCGGCGTCAAGGGCGGTGCCGCCGGCGGCGGCTACGCGCAGGTCGTGCCGATGGAGGACATGAACCTCCACTTCACCGGCGATTTCCATGCCATCACCACCGCCCATAACTTGCTGTCGGCGCTGATCGACAACCACATCTATTGGGGCAACGAGCTCGGCATCGACACCCGCCGTGTCGTCTGGCGCCGCGTCATGGACATGAACGACCGGTCGCTGCGCGAGATCATCTGTTCGCTCGGCGGCGTCGCCAACGGTTTCCCGCGCGAGGCCGGTTTCGACATCACAGTCGCCTCGGAAGTCATGGCCATCCTGTGCCTGTCGACCGACCTGAAGGACCTGGAAAAGCGCCTCGGCGACATCATCGTCGCCTATCGTCGCGACAAGTCGGCCGTCTATGCGCGCGACCTCAAGGCCGACGGCGCCATGGCCGTACTCTTGAAGGATGCCATGCAGCCCAATCTCGTGCAGACGCTGGAGAACAACCCGGCCTTCGTCCATGGCGGCCCCTTCGCCAACATCGCGCATGGCTGCAACTCCGTCGTTGCCACGACGACGGCGCTGAAGCTTGCCGACTACGTCGTCACCGAAGCCGGTTTCGGCGCCGATCTCGGTGCCGAAAAGTTCTTCGACATCAAATGCCGCAAGGCCGGCCTGAGGCCCGCCGCGGCGGTCATCGTCGCCACGGTTCGCGCCATGAAGATGAATGGCGGCGTCAAGAAGGAGGACCTCGGCAAGGAGAACGTCGAGGCGGTCAAGAAGGGCTGCGCCAATCTCGGCCGCCACATCGAGAACATCCGCCAGTTCGGTGTGCCGGCAGTGGTCGCCATCAACCATTTCTACTCCGATACCGAGGCCGAGGTCCAGGCGATGAAGGACTACGTCGCCTCGATGGGCGAAGAGGCGATCCTGTGCAAGCACTGGGCTCAGGGATCGGCCGGCATCGAGGAACTGGCCAAAAGAGTCGTGGCGTTGGCCGAATCCGGCGCGTCGCAATTCGCCCCGCTCTATCCCGACGCCATGCCGCTGTTCGAGAAGATCAACACCATCGTCCAGCGCATCTATCGCGGTTCCGAAGCGATCGCCGACAAATCGGTGCGCGACCAACTCCACGCCTGGGAGCACGCCGGCTACGGTCATTTGCCGGTCTGCATGGCCAAGACGCAATATTCCTTCTCCACCGATCCGAATCTGCGCGGCGCGCCGACCGGCCACACCGTGCCGGTGCGCGAGGTCAGGCTGTCTGCCGGCGCCGGCTTCGTCGTCATCATCTGCGGCGAGGTGATGACCATGCCCGGCCTGCCCAAAGCGCCATCCTCGGAAAAGATTTTCCTGAATGAAATGGGCCAGATCGAAGGCCTGTTTTAGGGATAATCAATGCTCGAACGGCAAAGGGCGCCGCAACGCTGCGGCGCCCTTTTTGGCGACTTCGCGACGAGCTCGTCCCTAAGCCGCGCTTCGCGCCAGCGCGCGCTGGTTGGAGGCATAGGGTGTGTCGTGCTGGGGTACCACGCCGGTCTTCAGGCAATCGATCCACTCGGCGGTTTTGAGAACGGCCGCGAAGCGCGACTGCAATACGACCGTCACGACGCGATGGATTTCCTCCCCCGAAGCGTAGCCGGCGCTGTTGGCGTACGGCAACGATCCCGTTGCGTCCGACAGGAACTCGACCTCAAAACCCATATGCACGGCGTGGATGACCGTCGACAGGTCGCAATTATGCGTCATGTAGCCGATGACTGTGATCGTATCGATAGAGTTGGCGCGCAGCCACTCCTCGAGGTCCGTGCCGGTGAAGGCGCTGGGCAAGTTCTTTTCGATGTAGTGGTCGCGGTTTCGCCTGGCGATTTCCGGGTGCAACTCGGCTCCATGGCTGCCCTTGGCGAAGACCGGTGAGGTTTCCGGCGCCAACTGTTTGATGACCACCACCTTGACGCCTGCCTCGGTGGCCGCATCCATCGCTCGCGCCACATTGACGACGCTGTCGCGGAAGGGCGGATGCTGGATGGCGAGGTTGCCGCCGTCATAGTCGTTTTGAACATCGATGACGATGAGGGCGCGGCGTGGAGCTTTGCCTTTGGCTGGTTGCGACATGGGGTTTTCCTTTCCCGTTGGACATTGATGGGTGGACGATAAGCTCGGCACCGGATTGCAAAAAGTGTCCCGATTGACATTATTCGAAAGAATTGGGACAATCGGCCTCACCCGTTGCTGGAGCTCCCATGACCGATCCTGCCGTTGCCGCCATCGCCTTCGATGGCATCAGCCCGTTTCATCTCTCCGTGCCGTGTCTCGTGTTCGGCGCGGATCGCACGGAGCTCGGCCTGCCGCGCTTCGACTTCCGGGTCTGCGCGATTGAGGACGGGCCGATCCGCACCGATGCCGGGCTGACCATCAGCGTCCCGCACGGGCTTTCCACGCTCGATGACGCCGACATCGTCATCGTGCCAAGCTGGAAGGATCTCGGGAGCTCGCCTCCAGCCGCATTGATCGACGCGTTGCTTGGCGCGCACGAGCGCGGCGCGCTGATCGTCGGACTGTGCTTGGGAACGTTCGCTGTTGCGGCGACCGGACTGCTTTCGGGGCGGCGAGCGGCGACGCACTGGGCCTACGCGGATCAGCTGCAGGAACTCTATCCCGACATTCTCGTCGAACCGGAAGTGCTCTACATCGACAATGGCGATGTCGTGACATCCGCCGGTGTCGCCGCCGGGCTCGACTGCTGCCTGCACGTCGTACGGGCTCGTTACGGCGCGGAGGCGGCACTTCGCCTTGCCCGGCAGATCGTGCTTTCTCCGCACAGGCAGGGCGGGCAGGCGCAATTCATCGAACGTCCCATCGCCAGGACCGGCAATGCGGACCGCTTCACCCAGGCTCTCGAAGCGGTGCGCAAAACCCTGGGTGAGCCGCACAGTCTGGACAGCGTTGCCGGTCACGCCGGCCTCACCCGCCGGACGTTCACGCGCCGTTTCCAGAAAACGATCGGCACCAGTTTCGGCGACTGGCTGACCGACCAGCGCGTCCAGCTGGCGCAACGGCTGCTGGAAGCAACGGAAAAATCGATGGACACGGTTGCCTTCGAGGCCGGCTTCGGCAGCGCTACCTCGCTGCGCCAGCATTTCGCAGCGCGCCTCAGAACCTCGCCGGCGCAGTACCGGCGCGAATTCTCGAAGAGTGCTCAGGAGGAGCGCGTGGCGCACATGCCGAGGTGAAATTCGGCTCGCGCTCGATTCCAGGGCAATCGCTTCAGTGCCGACGTTGGACTGCCATCTGGCCCGAGTAGGCTATCTTTTCTCTCGAAGCGATTGCCCTGCTCTCGATCCTGTCGTGCTTGAAAGGCTCTGCGTCATCTGTCATATATTAAAGCGACAGATGACGCGAAGAGGGCTCGCCGTGGCGATGGCATTGGAAAAGGCTGCGCCAGCAGCAAAAAACAATGAACTTCAGAAGGTGGCGAAATTGCTAGGCGGCAGCCGCATTCTGGCAAGGCGCCTCAGCAGCGCATTGGATGCCCACGAGTTGCTTCTGCACGGCCTGCCGGCTTCAGCGCTGGACCATCTTATCGGGCAACTCGTCTTCATCCAGAAGACCGATTCGCTGGGAAAGGCCGTCGGCATGAGCCTGCGCACCTACCAGCGCCGCAAGGATGCTCCGTCCAAGCCTCTCAGTCAGGACCAGAGCGGACGCACCTGGAAGTTCGCGGAGATCCTGTCGAAAGCTACCGACGTGTTCGGTTCGCAGGCGGAGGCAGAGCAATGGCTGGAGCGCCCGGCGATTGGGCTCGACCAGCGTCGTCCAATCGACCTTCTGGCGACGCCGGCGGGGATCGAGCTTGTAGAAGACTATCTGGAACGGCTTGAATATGGCGTTTATGCATGACGCCGCTGCCGGCGGCGCTTGGTGGCTCCGACCTCATCGGATGGCGCCTCGATCAAGCCCCGTTTGCGCCTACATGGGATAGTGGCGAGGGCGCATACAGGGTGGGCGGACGCTGGAACAGCAAGGGCGTGCGCGCCGTCTACTGCTCGATCGATCCGTCGACTGCGATCCTCGAGGTTGCGGTCCATAAGGGCTTCAGGGCGCTCGACACGATTGCGCATGTCATGACGGCAGCAATCGTCAGCGATGTCGCGGATGTGCATATCGTCGACCCCGCCGCCGTGCCCAATCCCAACTGGTTGCGCCCGGGCATTCCGAGCTCCGGGCAACAGGCGTTTGGCGACGATCTTCTGCAACGGCACCGGTTCGTGGTAATTCCGAGCGCGGTATCGCAGCATAGCTGGAACCTGATCTTCGACGCGAGCCTCGCCAGAGGGGCATACGCCATGAAGACCCAGGAGGCGTTTGCGCTCGACACACGGTTGCATCCACCTGCGGCCAAGTGACATAGCCGCCCCCATGTCCATCAGAACGAGGACGTGACCGGCAACAGAAGCACGGTGCTCAGTTGTTGCTGATTACCCGTGCCGGATTGCCGACCACCGTGGTGTTCGCCGCCACGTCGCGCGTCACCACAGCACCGGCGCCGACGATGGCGCCATCGCCGATCCTGACTCCGCCGAGGATGACGGCACTGCCGCCGATCCAGGCATTGTCGCCGATCTCGACCGGCCTGGCGATCTCCAGCCCTGCCTGCCGCCCCGCAGCCTCCTTGTGGTGCTCGGCGCAATAGATCTGCACATTCGGGCCGAGCAGCGTTCCCTTGCCGATGCGCACTGGCGCCGTATCGAGAATGATGCAGCCGGCATTGAGAAAAACGCGGTCGCCGAGAAAGATGTTGAAGCCATAAGCGCAGTGGAACTGCGCCTCGATCCGGGCGCCCTCGCCCGCAGCGCCGAGCAGCGTCCGCAATCCAGGCCCGATGTCGCGACGCTGCCGGGGCGGCAGGCTGTTGTGCTCGAACACCGCGTCTCGCGCCGTGATGCGCAACGCCTCCAGTTCCGGATCGAGGCAGCAATACCACTCGCCCGCCGCCATTTTCATGCGTTCGCTTCCGGCCATGGCTGCAACTCCAGTTTCAATTTTGCCAAAGCACAAGTGGTGAAAATACGGAAGCGCCGGCGGCGACACCACCTCTGGTCAAATACCGGACCTATGGTAGCCTGCCCTCTCGGATACGTCCCAAGCCGCCATCGAGGGATCAATCATGCTGTACATTCTTGCACTCCTGATTGGCATCGTTGCCGGGCTTCGCGCCATGACCGCGCCCGCCGCGGTTGCCTGGGGCTCCTGGCTTGGCTGGTTGCCGGTCGCCGGCACCTGGGCGAGCTTCATGGGCCACTGGATCGCCGTCGGCATCTTCACCATCCTGGCCATCGCCGAACTGGTCACCGACCAGCTGCCCTCGGCGCCGAGCCGCAAGGTGCCGCAGCAATTCGGCACGCGTATCGTCTTGGGCGCTTTCACCGGCGCGGTGATCGGAGCGACCGGCGGCGCCACCATCAGCGGCCTGATCGCCGGCGCCGTTGGCGCGGTGATCGGCACGCTGGGCGGCGCCGAGGCGCGTAAACGCCTGGCCGCCGCCTTCGGCAAGGACCCGCCGGCCGCCTTCATCGAGGACGCTGTGGCGATCGTCGGCGGGCTTCTGATCGTGGCGGCGGTGGCATGACGGCAAAGACATTCGACGCCATTATCGTCGGTGCCGGGCAGGCCGGCCCACCGCTCGCCGGCAGGCTGAATGCGGCCGGCATGAGCGTGGCGCTGATCGAGCGAAAGCTGGTCGGCGGCACTTGCGTCAACACCGGCTGCACGCCGACCAAAACGATGGTGGCAAGCGCCTATGCCGCGCATCTCGCCCGCTCCGCCGCGGATTACGGGGTGACGCTATCCGGTCCCGTCGGCGTAAACTACAAGGCGATCAAGGCGCGCAAGGACAAGGTCTCCAACGACGCCCGCGGCAATCTCGAAGACTGGATTGCCGGCATGGACAAATGCACGCTCTATCGCGGCCATGCGCGCTTCGTAAGCGCCAACACGGTGCGCGTCGGCGACGATCTGCTGAGCGCCGAAAAGATATTCCTCAACACCGGCGGGCGCGCCTCGGTGCCCGGCCTGCCCGGCATCGACGGCATTTCTTACCTGACCAATTCCTCGATGATGGATCTCGACGTGCTGCCGCGCCATCTCATCGTTGTCGGCGGCAGCTATGTCTCGCTCGAATTCGCGCAGATGTTCCGCCGCTTCGGTTCCGAAGTCACGGTCATCGAAAAAAGCCCGCGTCTGATCGGTCGCGAGGACGAGGATGTCTCGGACGCCATTTTGTCGATCCTCGAAAACGAAGCCATTGCCGTCCATCTCGGCGCCGACGACATCCGCTTCGCCAGGCGAGGCAACGAAATCGCCGTGACCTTCTCGCCAGGCAAGGCGGCTGCGGTCGGCTCGCATGTGCTGCTGGCGCTCGGCCGCACGCCAAACACCGACGATCTCGGCCTCGACAAAGCCGGCGTCGAGGTCGACAAACGCGGCTTCATCGTCGTCGACGACCAGTTGCGCACCAGCGTGCCCGGCATCTGGGCGATGGGCGACTGCAACGGCAAGGGCGCCTTCACCCACACCTCGTACAACGATTACGAGATCGTCGCCGCCAACCTGCTCGACAACGATCCGCGCAAGGTCAGCGACCGCATCGAGGCCTATGCGCTCTATATCGACCCACCACTCGGCCGCTGCGGCATGACCGAAGCCGCGGTAAGGAAATCCGGCCGCCGCGCCCTGGTTGGCCAGCGGCCAATGACCCGCGTCAGCCGTGCAGTCGAAAAAGGTGAGACGCAAGGCTTCATGAAGATCCTGGTCGATGCCGACACCAAGGAGATCCTCGGCTGTTCGGTGCTCGGCCCGGGCGGCGACGAGGCGGTGCACTGCGTGCTCGACCTGATGTATGCCAAAGCGCCGGTCAGCACGCTGGCGCGCGCC
The DNA here is from genome assembly GCF_040321495.1 of Mesorhizobium sp. M0408. Taxonomy (NCBI): domain Bacteria; kingdom Pseudomonadati; phylum Pseudomonadota; class Alphaproteobacteria; order Hyphomicrobiales; family Phyllobacteriaceae; genus Mesorhizobium; species Mesorhizobium sp. M0408. The sequence continues at coordinate 144,048 of NZ_JAMYRO010000006.1, forward strand.
GTGCACATCCACCCGAACGTCTCGGAGCTTCTGCCGACCATCGCCCAGGAATTGAAGCCGCTGGTGTGACGGCCGGGTAGAATCGTGCGCCCATGGCGGCGCCGGCTGGACCAATCGACAGCCCAGCGGCAAAAGGGCATGTGTTCCGCCTCTTCTCCCGGAGGCATCCCATGCAGAAGTCCATCGAACGCGTCGCCGGCGACAGCGAAGGCGTTTCCTACGAATTCCCCGTCTTCCGCTTCGCCGGAACGGACAAGACGGCGCCTTCCGTCTATCTGCAGGCGGCACTTCATGCCGGCGAATTGCCGGGCGTCGTCGCCATCGACACGCTGATGCCGATGCTCAGCAAGGCGGAAGCCGAAGGCCGCATCACCGGCAATATGACCATCGTGCCCTGGGCTAATCCGATCGGCCGCGCGCAATATCTTTACGGCGACCATCAGGGCCGCTTTCATCTGGGCACGCGCACCAATTTCAATCGCGGCTTTCCGCGGCTCGCCGCGCCCGACCTCACGCTGCTGCCGGCGCACGGCACGGTCGACCAGCGGCTGAAAACGCGGCTGCTGCAGCTCTCCATCGGCCACGACATCGTGCTCGACCTGCATTGCGACGATGAGGGCCTCGCCTATCTTTACGTCCACACCAGCCTGTGGCCGGCCATGGCGGATTGTGCAGCGGCCATGGGCGTCGATGCGGTGATGCTGTGGCACGAAGACCCCGACGGCACCTTCGAAGGCGCCTCGATCATGCCGTATCAGAACGTTCCCGCCGACGTCGCGTGCCTCGACCGGCGCGTCGCCACCACCGTCGAATATCGCGGCATACTCGATGTCGACGGCGCCCTCGCCGGCGCCGATGCCGAAGGGCTCTACCGGCTGCTGGTGGCGCGCGACGTAATCCAGGATCAGGCGCTGCCCGCGCCTGGCAGCTTCGTTGGGCTCGTCGCGCCGCTCGAAAACATCGAGATGATGCCGGCGCCCCGCTCGGGCGCGATCCTTTACGACGTGAAACCGGGCGACCGCGTCACCAAGGGTGCGCGCCTTGCCACCATCGTCCACGCGCCCGGCGAGCCCGACGGCCGCACGGAAGTGTTGGCGCCGCAGGCGGGCCTCATCCTGACGCGGCGTTCCCGCCGCATCATCCGCGCCGGCGAAGACCTCTTGAAGCTGGTCGGCGACGGGACGAGCGTCGATGCAAGGTCGGGAACGCTGGAGGACTGACGCACCCCGCCAAGCTACCCCGAAATCGCCTGTCGCGCCTTGGCCTCCAGCCATTCGGCCATCTGCCGGTACGGCACCGGACCATGGCTCACGCGGGCGACGCCGAGTTCGGCAAGCCTCTGGCGCGGCGGCACATGCGCCAGGGCAATGATGTTGACCGGCAATGCCGTTGCCTCGCAGAGCGCCTCGATCAGGCCTTCATCGGCAAGCCCCGGCGCAAAGAAGCCATGCGCTCCGGCCCTTTCGTAGGCGTGCGCCCGCTCGATCGCCTGATCGAGAAGAGCCTTGTCGTGCGCATTCGGTTTAGTCTTCAGGAAAATGTCGGTTCGGGTGTTAATGAAGGCCGGAATACCCGACGTCTTCACCGCCGCTGCAGCCGCTTCGATCCGCCTCACCTGTATGGCGATGTCGTGCAGCCCACTGCCGCCGACGATCTGATCCTCGAAATTAAAGCCGACGGCTCCAGCCTGCACGGCGAGCGTCACGCTGCGGGCGACAACCTCCGGAGCGACCCCGTAACCCCCCTCAAGGTCCATGGTTACCGGCACATCCACCACCGCAACGATGCGTTTGATGTTTTCGAGCGCCAGTTCAAACGGGATTTTCTCGCCATCGGCGAATCCGAAAGCGGCCGCGACCGGCCAGCTTCCGGTGGCGATGGCCTTGGCCCCTGCTTTCTCGATGATCTTGGCGGAGCCTGGGTCCCAGGCATTGTAGAGGACAATCGGGTTTCCCTTGACATGGAGGGAATGGAACGTCCGTGCGCGGTCGAACTGCTGGGTCATTTGATGTTTTCCCGTCTTCCTGCTGTTTGATGCAGAGTCTAGGCAGGACTGCCGGTCTTGGCCATGTGCCATGGGTTGCGAAAGCGGCAGCCACCCCACAGACTTTCAAACCTGTTGCGCATACCGCTTTTCGCGGCTATGGATTTCGCCATGAATATGCGTTCGATCAAGACCATTTGGTGGTGGGCTCGCTGACAGCGGCCTGTTCGAACGCGTTCGCGTGACAATAGAGGGTGGCCGCAGCGGAATGTCCGGGCGGCCATTTGTTTTTTCAAGCCATTCCCGGGTCCGTTGCCCCAAAGACGCTGATGGAGACGGCAATGACGACGAAAATTCTGGAGAATGGCGCCGAGCGCTTCGTCACGGCGGGTGGCGTGGCGATTACCCGCCAGCGCCATGACCGGCCTTACGAGGGGGCGATCGACGGCTATGTCGATGGCCTGAATTCGCGCCGCGGCGCCGTGTTTTCCTCGAATTACGAATATCCCGGCCGCTATACGCGCTGGGACACCGCCATCATCGATCCGCCGGTGGTGATCTCGGCACGCGGCCGCGCCATGCGCATCGAGGCGCTGAACCGCCGCGGCGAGGTGCTTTTGCCGGTGATCGGCACGGTGCTTGCCGGCCTTGACGATGTCACGATCGCCGAGACGTCCAACAAACTCATCCGCCTCGAGGTCGCCAAGCCCGATCGTATCTTCACTGAAGAGGAACGCAGCCGCGTTCCCTCCGTCTTCACCGTGCTGCGCGCCATCACCGCTTTGTTCAAGACCGAGGAAGACGCCAATCTCGGCCTCTATGGCGCCTTCGGCTACGATCTCGCCTTCCAGTTCGATCCGGTCGACTACAAGCTCGAGCGCAAGCCAAGCCAGCGCGATCTCGTGCTGTTCCTGCCCGACGAGATCCTCGTCGTCGACCACTATTCGACCAAGGCCTGGACCGACCGCTACGACTATTCCGGCGATGGCTTCTCGACCGAAGGCCTGCCGCGCGACGAAATCGTCGAGCCGTTCAGGACCGCCGACCGCATCCCGCCGCGCGGCGACCACGAGCCCGGCGAATATGCCAAGCTGGTGCGCAAGGCGATGAAGAGCTTCGAGCGCGGCGACCTGTTCGAAGTGGTGCCGGGGCAGATGTTCTACGAACGCTGCGAAACCCAGCCCTCCGAGATTTCCCGCAAGCTGAAGAGCATCAACCCTTCGCCCTATTCCTTCTTCATCAATCTCGGCGAGGGCGAATATCTGATCGGCGCCTCGCCGGAAATGTTCGTGCGCGTCAACGGCCGCCGCGTCGAGACCTGCCCGATCTCCGGTACCATCAAGCGCGGCGACGACGCCATCTCCGACAGCGAGCAGATCCTGAAGCTGCTCAATTCGAAGAAGGACGAATCCGAACTCACCATGTGCTCGGACGTCGACCGCAACGACAAGTCGAGGGTCTGCGAGCCGGGCTCGGTGCGCGTCATCGGCCGCCGCCAGATCGAAATGTACTCCCGCCTGATCCACACCGTCGACCACATCGAGGGGCGGCTGCGCGAAGGCATGGACGCCTTCGACGCCTTTCTGTCGCATGCCTGGGCGGTCACCGTCACCGGCGCGCCGAAATTATGGGCCATGCGCTTCATCGAGCAGAACGAGAAGAGCCCGCGCGCCTGGTATGGCGGGGCGATCGGCATGGTCAATTTCAACGGTGACATGAACACCGGCCTGACGCTTCGCACCATTCGCATCAAGGACGGCATCGCCGAGGTGCGCGCCGGCGCCACGCTGCTCTTCGACAGCATTCCCGAGGAAGAAGAAGCCGAAACCGAACTGAAGGCATCCGCCATGCTCTCCGCCATCCGCGACGCCAAATCAGGCAATGCCGCCAGCACCGAACGCAGCACCGCGCGTGTCGGCGACGGCGTCAACATCCTGCTGGTCGACCACGAGGACAGTTTCGTCCATACGCTCGCCAACTATTTCCGCCAGACCGGCGCCAATGTCTCGACGGTGCGCACGCCGGTGCCGGACGAGATCTTCGACCGGCTGAAGCCAAACCTGGTCGTGCTGTCGCCCGGCCCCGGCACGCCGAAGGACTTCGACTGCGCCGCCACCATCAAGCGGGCCCGTGCGCGCGACCTGCCGATCTTCGGCGTCTGCCTCGGGCTGCAGGCGCTGGCCGAGGCCTATGGCGGCGAGCTGCGCCAACTACACATCCCGATGCATGGCAAGCCATCGCGCATCCGCGTGTCGAAGCCGGGCATCATCTTCTCCGGCCTGCCCAAGGAGGTGACGGTCGGCCGCTATCATTCGATCTTTGCAGATCCGGTGCGGCTGCCCGATGGTTTTGTCGTCACCGCCGAGACCGAGGACGGCATCATCATGGCCTTCGAGCACCGCAAGGAGCCGATCGCCGCAGTGCAGTTCCACCCGGAGTCGATCATGACGCTCGGCCACAATGCCGGCATGCGCATCATCGAGAACATTGTCGCGCACCTGCCGCGCAAGGCCAAGGAAAAGGCCGCTTAATTCGAGGGCTCAGTGTTGGGATCTTTTCCCCAGTGACCGCGGCGGAAATCAAAGCCGCCGCCAGGCAGAAGGTCGCCAGCCTCGCCTTCTGGTCGATCGTCGTCGCCTGCGTCGTGCTCGGCCTGAAGCTGGTGGCCTGGTACGTCACCGGTTCGGTCGCGCTTTATTCGGACGCGCTGGAATCGATCGTCAACGTCATTGCCTCTGCCGCCGCCTATTGGGCGATCCAGGTCAGCTACAAGCCGGCCGACCAGGACCATCCGTTCGGCCACCACAAGGCCGAGTATTTCTCGGCCGTCCTCGAAGGCGTGCTGATCGTGCTTGCCGCCTTGCTGATCCTCAATGAGGTCTGGTGGTCCTGGCAGCATCCCGCACTGCTGGAACAGCCATGGACCGGCCTTGCCGTCAATGGCGTCGCAACGGTCATCAACGCCGTCTGGGCCTTGACGCTGATCCGCACCGGCCGACGCGAAAAATCGCCGGCTCTCGTTGCCGACGGCAGGCACATCATGACCGACGTGGCGACCTCGGTCGGTGTGTTCATCGGCCTGGTCGGCGCCGTACTGACCGGCTGGCAGGTTCTCGATCCGGCTCTTGCGGTGATCGTGGCGCTGAACATTCTGTGGCAGGGCTGGCACGTCATCGGCTCGTCGATGAACGGGCTGATGGACCGCGCCGTCGACACCCAGGAACATATCCGCATACGCGACATCATCTCGGCCAATTGCAAGGGCGCGCTCGAGGTCCACGACCTGAAGACGCGCATCGCCGGCCGCGCCACCTTCATCGAGTTCCACCTGGTCGTCGACGCCGACATGTCGGTCGGCGCCAGCCACGTCATCTGCGACCGCATCGAGGACGCGCTGCAGGCAGAGATCCCTTCCGTCCGCGTCATCATCCATGTCGAGCCCGACGACGAGGCGAAACTGCCCAAAGGCACGACGGCCGTGCCGTTCGCGTGAGGTGGCGTCGCGGAGAAAAATCGCTCAGTGGTGATCCTTCGCACCCCCCTCTGTCCTGCCGGACATCTCCCCCTCAAGGGTGGAGATTGGATGTCGCTTTGGCTTTCGCCAATCTTCAAAGAAGAACGCTGTCGGTGAAGCTGCCGATCTCCCCCCTTGAGGGGGAGATGTCCGGCAGGACAGAGGGGGGTGCTGTCTCGCCGGCATCGCGTCTCTGAACTGCTAAAGCCCGCAGGCAGCCTGCGGCATCGGCTCCAGCCGGTAGACCTTGTCGTCGGAGCTGGTGTCGCCTTCCGCCGCTTTCGAGCACAGATCGATGATCCGCAGGCCGCTGTTCGGGTTGGCCAGCATCATCGTGCCGTTGGCGCCGCGGCGAAGGAAGACCTCCTGTTGTGCGATATCGCATGAGGCAGCACCCGTCTTGGCGCTCGCCGCGCAGCGCCACTGGTCGCCCTCGCCCTGGCAGTTATAGACCTGCGTGACCTTGGCCGATTTCTGCCGCATGGTAACCGAAACGGCGATATCGGCGCCGCTTGGCCAATTGGCCGGATCGCCCTCCTTGGCGAAAGACGCCAGCTCGACCGGTCCGCGGAACACCCTGATCGACTGGGTCAGTTGGTCTGGATGCGAGCCGAGATGCGCGGCGTCGTAGTCGCGTCCGTAGCAGAAGGGCTGGTCCGGCTTCAGCCGCTCGCGCAATGGCGGGCCAAGGGCCGGGTCGATCGGGTCGATGCGCGCGAACTCCGCCTTGCAGGTGGCGGCCGGCATCGGGTCGAGCCTGAAGCCGTTGTCGTCCTTGCCCAGCGCCTGCCTTTCGTACTCCGCCTTGCCGAGCTCGTCTTCCGATCCGGCGTCGAGATAGAGGTCGGGCTGCACGTCCGAGACGATCAGCCGGCCTTTGTCGTCGACCTTCAGCGAAGCCATGGTGCGATCGCAGTCCATGCCGCAGCGGATCGGGCCGGTCTTGCCGTCCTCCGACTCATGACTGCACCAGCCGCCGAGCCATTCAGGCGCCTCGGCGCCGCGCACCGTCGTCGCCATGAAGCCATTGTAGGAGGAATCGATGCCGGCGCTTGGCTCCTCGTTTGGCCGGCTGACCGGATCGCGGCCGTAATAGAAGAAGATGCGCGTCACCTTCTGCTGCGGATGCGACTTGAGATGCGCGGCGTCATAGACGCGGCCGAAGCAAGCGTCCTTGCCGTCGGGGCTGAGCTCGGTGAGTTTGAGCGTGTCGTCGGCGAAAGCAGCACCGGCGACGGCGGCAAGCAAGGCAACCCCAACTCCGGCGCCCATCACGGTCCTTGATATCATGCTGGCTCCCCCTGCCCCGACAAGACGTGGCTTCAATTTATGCTAGGATTGAGGCCGAGGCCACGCAATTTGCGCCGGCCGGATAAATGGGAGATGAAGCCATGCGACGCCGCGATATTTTCCGCGTCGGTCTTGCCGGGGCCGCCGGGCTTTTCGGGCTGCGCCCCATCAAGGCCGCAGCTAGTGAAGTCAAGCCGGCGGCTGCCGAAGAGGAAAGGCAAAAGGTCGCCTATCATCTCAGCGACCTCGACAAGGTCAATTTCGTGCTCGGCAACATCAAGAACCACTTCGAAGGCACCGACGGCAAGGTCGACATCGCGCTTGTCGTGCACGGCCCAGCACTTGCCGCCTTCAAGTCGAAGGGCATATCGGCCGCCATTTCCGGGCGGTTCGCCGGCCTTGTCCAGGATGGGCTTAGCCCGCACGCTTGCGCCAACACCATGCACGGCATGGATATCGGCCTGGCCGACCTGCTCGACGGCTTCCATGCAGCCGACAGGGGCGGCGTCGTCAAGCTCGCCGAATTGCAACGCCAGGGCTACGCCTATCTCAGGCCATAAGGCAATTCCAGGAAAAGTGTGAAACGGTTTTCCGTCCGGAATTGCGTCAAGACAAAGAGGGAGCGGTTCGCCGTTTCCGTGAAACGGTGAACCGCTCTAAACTTTTACGGACTTGAACGCGAGGACTGCGAGGGCCTACGAAGAGCAGGCAGAGTCCCCGGAGGAATAGACGTGCCAGCCACCACCACCCTTGTCAGCCCCTCTCTGGTCATCCCCGACCTTGCCGGAAAGGCGGTCCTGGTCACCGGCGCCTCGACGGGCATCGGCGCGGCGCTCGCACTCGCCTACGCCGCGCAGAAATGCCGCGTCGCGCTGCATTACAATTCGAGCCGCGCGGCTGCCGAAAACCTGGCCGCGACCATTCGCAACGGCGGCGGCGACGTGTTCCTCGCCCAGGGCGATTTCTCGATCCCCGCCGATGTCGAGCGCGTCGTCGAGGACAGTGCGCAACATTTCGGCCGGCTCGACGGCCTCGTCAACAATGCCGGCGGCATGCTCGGCCGCGTGCCCTATGCCGGGCAGACCGAGGCGCATTACGACGCGGTGATGGACCTCAACGCGCGTTCCGTGCTGACAGCTTCGCGCAAAGCAATCCCATGGCTGAAGCGGCAGGGCGGCTTCATCGTCAACACCTCCTCGATCGCCGCGCGCAACGGCGCCGGTGGCGGCGCCGGCCTTTACGGCTCGGCCAAGGCCTTCGTCTCCAACGTCACGCGCGGCATGGCCAAGGAGCTGATCGGTTTCAACATCCGCGTCAACGCGGTGGCGCCCGGCACGATCGCGACACCTTTCCACGAGCGCTACTCGACCGACGACCAGATGAAAGGCATGATCGCCACCATCCCGCAGGGCCGCGCCGGCACCGCCGAGGACTGCGTCGGCGCCTATCTGTTCCTCTCCTCCGATCTGTTGAGCGGCTACATCATCGGCCAGGTGATCGAGGTCAATGGCGGCCAGTTGATGCCGTAGGCGACGAACTGCATACTCCTGGTTGCGTCATCTCAACGGAGCAAAGCGAATGTACGGACTGATCGGCAAGATGCGGGCGATGCGCGGCCAGCGTGACGCAATGATGGATATCCTGCTCGCCAGCACCGGCGCCATGCCCGGCTGCCTGAACTACATCATCGCCACCGACCCGGCCGATGCCGACGCGATCTGGGTGACCGAAGTGTGGACCGACGCCGAAAGCCACAAGGCTTCGCTGCAGCTGCCCGAAGTCCAGGCGGCAATCGCCAAGGCACGGCCGATCATCGCCGGCTTCGAGTTCCAGGTGGAGACGCATCCTGTTGGCGGGTTCGGGTTGCCGGCGGTGAAGGCGGGATAGAGGGAGAGGCCGGCAGGACAGCGCCCCCCTCTGGCCTGCCGGCCATCTCCCCCTCAAGTGGGGAGATTGAATGTCACTTCGGCCTTCGCCAATCTTCAAAGAAGAGCGCTGTCGACGAAGCTGCCAATCTCCCCACTCGAGGGGGAGATGTCCGGCAGGACAGAGGGGGGCGCGAAGGATCGCTACGGATGGTTGGTGCCATTACCACCCAAGCCCTTTTCCGCGCAAAAAGGGGTTCGCATTTTTTCGCCACCGGTCTAAGAGCCCCATCTATGGATTCTTCCCCGAACCCGCCGGCCATCGAGCACCTGGCGCGGATCCACAGGGCCTGGCAGTGGCCGGTCCTGGTGGTGGTCTCGGTGCTGTTTGCCGGCGCGCTGGAACTCGCTGCCCTGCCCGCCGCGCTCTTGATCGGACCGATGCTGGCGGCCATCGCTGCCGGCACCAACGGCGCCACGGTGCGCGTGCCGCGGGTTCTGTTCGGCTCAGCCCAGGCGGTCGTCGGCTGCTTGGTCGCCAGTTCCATCTCGGCCGATATCTTTCCCGTCTTCTACAAGGAATGGCCGCTGTTCCTTGGCGTCGTGATGGCGACGGTCGCGGCATCCAGCCTGCTCGGCTGGCTGATTAGCCGCTGGCGCATCCTGCCCGGCACCACCGCGGTCTGGGGCTCGTCGCCGGGCGCCGCCACCGCCATGGTGCTGATGGCCGGTGCCTTCGGCGCCGACCAGCGCCTCGTCGCCTTCATGCTGTATCTGCGCGTCATCTGCGTCTCGATGACGGCAGCCCTGGTGGCCAAGCTTTGGGTCGACACCTCAGGCATCGAGGTGCCGGCCATCGTCTGGTTCCCGCCGGTCGATCCGCAGAGCTTGGCCGCAACATTCGGCGTGGCGCTGGTCGGCGGCCTCGCCGGAAAGCTTTTCCGGCTGCCGTCGCCGTTTTTCCTCGGCACCTTCATTTTCGGCACCGTGATCCATCTCGGGCTCGGCGTGACCATGCAGTTGCCACCCTGGCTGCTTGCCTTGAGCTATACGATGATCGGCTGGAGCATCGGCCTGAATTTCACCAGGGCCATTTTGCGCCACGCGGCCCGCGCGCTGCCGCAGATCGTCGGCTCGATCATTGCCCTGATCGTCTTTTGCGGCGGCCTCGCCTTCCTGATCAGCCGCCTCCTCGGCATCGATCCGCTGACCGCCTATCTGGCAACCAGCCCCGGCGGCATGGACAGCGTCGCCATCATCGCCGCCGCCGCGCAGCATGTCGACATCTCCTTCGTCATGGCGCTGCAATCGGCACGCTTCCTGATCGTGCTTCTGGTCGGCCCAAGCGTGGCGCGGCTGGTGGCGAGAAGCCTCAAACCATAGCAGCTTGCCTCTCCTTGATTCGCAGCCGGTTTTCCTGAAACCGGTCGCACTTTGCTGCCGCCGACCGTATCGGGCCAGCACGCGCACGAGCTCAAAAAATAACTTGACTCAAATACTCAGATTTGAGAGCCCCCTTCCGTCAATGTTGTACGGAAGAGTGGAGACGAGTTGATGCGGATACGGACGATGACATGGCTCCTGGGGATATCATTGCCGGGCAGCATGACCCTGCTCGGCCTGTCCGCGCCGGCTCACGCCCAGGACCAGGGCGGCGTCACCGTTCTCAACAAGATCGAGGTCGATGCCGAGAGCGACGAGATCCTCGTGCAAGACGGCTACGTCGCCAAGAAGGACCGCATCGGCACCAAGACCGACACGCCGATAGTCAAGATTCCGCAAGCGGTTTCGGTTGTGACGCAAAAGCAGATCGAGGACCAGAAGCCACGCACGCTGAACGAATCGCTCGGCTATGTCGCCAGCGCCAATCCGAACAGCTTCGGCTTCGACACCCGCTATGATGCCTTCTTCCTGCGCGGCTTCCAGGCCTTTTACAACGGTATGTTCCGCGACGGGCTGCGCCAGTACAACGGCCCCTCGGCCTGGTTCAAGACCGAGCCCTACGGCATCGAAGGCGTCACCATCCTGAAGGGTCCGGCCTCCTCGCTTTACGGCATCAGCGGTCCGGGCGGCATCGTCAATCTGGTCACCAAGCGCCCCAAGGAAGAACAGTTCCGCGAAGTCGAAATGCTGCTCGGCGCACACAATCGCTTCCAGGCCGCACTCGACGCTTCCGGCCCGGTGAACGAAGACGGCAGCATCCTCTATCGCTTCACCAGCCTCGGCCGCACCAGCGATACCGACCTGCCCGGTTATCCCGACGACAAGATCTATCTGGCGCCGGCAGTCACCTTCAAGCCGGATGAGGACACCAAGCTGACCATCCTCGGGGAATATTCGAAATCCGTCACCGGCGGCACCGCTGCCTTCTACAATTCAGGTGGCGCTCTAACGAACCTCTACGAGGGCGATCCCGCCTGGAACGACTTCGACCAGACCCAGGGCCGTATCGGTTACGAGTTCGAGCACCGTTTCAACGACGTGCTGACCGTCCGGCAGAACCTTCGCTACAGCGCCGTCGACAGCGACATCGAGTACAGCGGCCATTACCCGGACGGCCCGGATCTGAAACGCTACTGGGGCCACTACACCGAGACCATGAAGAACTTCGTCGTCGACAACATGGCGCAGTTCGAATTCGATACCGGCCAAGTCAGGCACACGGCGGTAGCCGGCATCGACTACGCCTGGTCCAATTATGACGCCGGCAGCGGTATCTCCTATGTCTCCGTCGACGACATCAAGGCTGCTCCGGTTCCTTACTATGGCGGGCAGGAGATGAACCAGCTCGGCGCCTACCTGCATGACCAGATGGAGTGGAACGATTTCACCCTGTTCGCCAGCGGTCGCTACGACTGGGCCGACACCACCTCGACCGCCGCCGACTTCACCAAGTCCAAGCAGGACGACAGTGCCTTGTCCGGCCGGCTCGGCCTGTCTTACCAGACCGAATGGGGCATCACGCCCTATATCAACTATTCGACGTCGTTCTCGCCCAATATCGGCTTCGTCTATGACGATGTCAGCAGCCCTGTCGGTCGCGTCGCCCGTCCGACCATTGCGACGCAGAAGGAAATCGGCGTCAAATACGAATTTGCCGACTATAACGCCGCCGTCAGCGCCGCTCTGTTCGACATCGACCAGAAGGATGGCGTCGTCTTCGACGCCTCGACCGGTATTAACAAGCAGCGCCAGCTCGACCTGAACTCGCGCGGCGTCGAGCTGGAAGCCAGCGCTTCGCTCGACAACGGTCTCAGCATACTCGCCTCCTACACCTATCTGCGCGTGAAAATCGAACGCGGCGCCACGGGAACCGCAGGCAAGGAACTGTCGGCGACGCCAAATCACATCCTGTCGCTCTGGGGGCAGTACCAGTTCGAGGACGGCACGCTGCAGGGGCTCGGGCTGGGCAGCGGCGTTCGCGTCGCCGGCTCGAGCTATGGCGATGACACCAACACCTTCAAGAACGACGCGCGCGCCTTCGTCGACGCCTCGCTCTCCTACGATTTCGGCTACCGCAATCCCAAACTCGAGGGCGTGAAGCTGCAGGTGAACGCCAAGAACCTGTTCGACACTCAAAAATCCATCTGCTCGGCCGGCTATTGCTACCGCGACGAGGGCCGCTCGCTGTTCGCTAGCCTGCGCTACCGCTTCTGATGTCGATCGCCGTTTCCAGCCGGGCATCGACGCCTGTCGCGATCGTCCTGGCGATCGGCGGGCTCTATGTCGCGCAGAGCGTGATCGGCGGCATCACCTGGGCGGGCCTGCCGGCGGTGATGCGCGACCAGGGCCTGCCGCTCGACCGGATCGGCCTGGTCTCGCTGATCGCGCTGCCATGGGCGCTCAAGTTTCTATGGGCGCCGGCCGTCGAGCGCTATCGGCTGCCGCCGGTCGGCAAGAACCGCACCGGCACGATCGTAGCCGCCGGTGGGCTCGTGTCCATCGCCGGGCTGTGGGCCGTCGGCGCGCTCGGCCCGGAGGCCTGGTGGGCGGTTCTGGCCTGCCTGACCATCATCGCCTTCGCCGCCTCGACGGTCGACATTGCCTGCGATGGTTTCGCCGTGCAGAGCCTGGCTAAGGAAAACCACGGCTGGGGCAATGCCGCGCAGGTCGGCGGCGCCTATCTCGGCTCGGCCATCGGCGCCGGCCTGTTTCTGTTTCTGGTCGACGCTTATGGCTGGCGCATCGCCGTTTGGGCGATGGCTTTGCTGCTCCTGCCGCTCGGCCTGCCCTTCCTGCTTGGCGTGGCCAACCGCGCGCGCGAGGAGACGCGCGAGCATGTTCCCAGCCTCCTCGACGCGTTGAAGCGTCACGAAATTCGGCGCGGCCTGGCAGCGTCGGCCATCTATGTCCTGGCCCAGAAGGCGGCACTCGCCATGCTCGGACCATTCCTGATCGACGCCGGGCTCGACCTCTCGATGGTCGGACTTGTCAACGGCGTCGGCAGCATGTTCGTCGGCCTGGCTGCCGCACTCGCCGGCGGCGCTCTCGTCAAATGGTTCGGCCCGCGCAACGTGCTCGTCCTGGCGCTTTTCCTGCAGGCCGGATCGCTGTTCTTCTTTTCGGTCTTCGATTTTCTTGGTGGCTTCTCGACCACCGCTTTGATGGCCATCGCGGTGCTCAGTTCGTCCGGCTTCATGGCTCTCGGTTTCGTCGCGCTTTACGCGCAGTTCATGCGCTGGTCAGATCCAAGACAGGCGGGCGTCGACTTCACGCTGTTCCAGTGCATGGACGCACTGGTGAGCATGGCCGGCGGGATCGCGGCCGGCTACGCCGCGCAGTATTTCGGCTATGGCGCGTTCTTCGCAGGCGCCGGCCTCGTCGCGCTTCTGGCCGCCCCGGCGATCGCCTTCGTATCCGACCGCCGGTGACCCCGCCCGCCCTTGTGCAGCAGGGGAATCGCATATGGAAGTTTGGGGCATTTGCCAGGCCGCGTACCCCCACCCCTAACCCCTCCCCACAAGGGGGTGGGGGACGATGCCGCTGCTGTTTCGGCTAGAATCGTCGAAGTTTGCCGCTGAGTGGCGCTGCCGCAAAAGTTCCCCTCCCCCTTGTGGGGAGGGGTTAGGGGTGGGGGTCTTCTTCGCAAGAATCCATATGCGATCCTCTGCCCCCGAGGGGCGGTGCACTATTCTTCGCCGCCGTCCGCCGCTTGCGTCCCGCGGCGCCAGTAGGCGGTGACCAGATGCCGGTCGCGCGGCACACACCATTCCTTGCGGACGATCCTGCGGATCTCGCGGAAATCGCCGAACTCGCATCCGGCCCAGACATAGAGATTGTCGGCAAGCGAGGTCCGGCTCCGCTGCCGCAGCACCGCCGGCAACAGGCTGGCTGTGCCAGCCTCGCGCCCATGCCGATATAGCCAGGTGACGGCAACGGTCTCGCCCGCGGCCAGCGCGATCCGGTCGTCCGGGCCGTCGACCTCAATGAACGCTTCGGCGCGGGTTGACGGCGAAAGCTGCTCCAGCATCCTGCCGATCGCCGGAAGCGCGGTGTCGTCGCCGAGCAGCAGCAGGTTTTGCGCCTCGGGCACGCCGCCCCCACCCGGTCCGATCATGCCGATGACCTCGCCGGCAACCGCCTTTTCGGCGAAAGCGGCCGCCGGCGTATCCATACCGGGGTGGAGGACGAAATCGACATCCAGCCAGCCACTTGCGGCGTCCAGCGCCCGGATCGTGTAGACGCGAACGACAAGCGCGTCCTCGCCCGACGGCCAGACCATCAGGCCGTCGGCGCCCATCGACGGCCACACCGGCAGCCTGCCGCGCGGCGGCAGCAGCAGCCGCACATGCAGGCCGCCACGGCCAAAGCGGCCGAGATCGTTGCCGGTGAAGCGGACGCGCTGCATATGCGGAGAAATCCGCGTCGAGGACAGCACCGTGATCTCGCGGAAGAACACCGGCGTGCCGGCATCACTGCCGTCGCCCTGCCAGGCGATGCCCTTGGTCGTGCCGAGATGTTGCGAAAAATGGCCGGCGACCGCCATCTTCATGTAGGACAGGCAGGTTTCATCCTCGGCCGCGACGCGGATCAGCACGTTGTCGTCACCGAGCGTCGCTTTCAACGAGCCGTAGTGCGTGCGAAATTCCCAATGATCGGCAAGGCCGGTATCGATCTCGGATTCGCCGTGCTCGGCGCGCAGCCTGTCCATCACCGACCGGATGACGGCACCGCTGATCCGGGTTTGCGCACTCAATTGCTCCATCGCTCAGCCTTTCGGTGCCATTTGAACCCGAGCTCGCCATACGGCGTCCTCGCCACGCCGGAATGCCACAGCCGGCCCGCTGTTTCCACTAAAAGATGATAAGTATAGTCATGTTTTGAAATCAGGCTGAAGGGAAGCCCATTTGCAGGCCGCATCACCTAAATATCGACATGCTCTAGGTCGTGAACTCGTAAAGCGGGGCGTCGCCAGCGGCAGGGATCGAACCCGCACCTGAGCCAAGAGGCTCAGGATCACTGTGGTGATACGTTTACCAATTCCGTCACGCTGGCACCTGCCTCGTAGCGCAAATTTGCGCGGATCGCCATTCGAGGCTTCTCTTGTGGCGTCCGAGCCGATTCAGCGTCGGCATGAGCCGATACGACCTGCCCGACTTCGAGTGGCGCGTGATCGAGCCGCTCCTGCCCAACAAGCCGCCAGGCGTGCCGCGTGTGGATGACCGCCGCGTGCTGAACGACATCTTCTCAAGGCGACTGTGGCTGCGCTTATGAGTCTACGGCCTAATCCAGCCGGTGCATCAGATCGTCGTCCAGCCAGCGGGCGAAGAAATAGACCAGTTGCTTGTGCCACCACGGCCATTCATGGGCGACATCGCCGCCCCAATAGTCGACCCAGGCCGGAATCGACTTGTCACGCAGGATCTGTTCCAGCGCCTGCGTATCGGCCAGCATCCGTTCCTCCCAGGCACCCTGCCCGCAGCAGAAGATCAGCCGCAGCGCCTTCAGCCTGACGAGCAGCCCCGGATCGACGATACCGGGCAGGTAGTCGAGCGGCGAGTTGAAGAAAATCTGTCCGTCGAGCGCGCTGCCGAAGAAATCGTGGGTCGAGTAAACCCCCGACAGCGCGATGACGCCGCTGGCCAGCTCCGGAAAGCGGAAGACGAAATTCGACGAATGATATCCGCCCATCGAGCAGCCGCAAAACAGCGGCTTCAGCGTACGCCCGCCATTGGCCTCGGCCGCGACAGACAGGAGTTCCGGCAGCGCCTCTTCGCGCACATAGCGGAAATACGCTTCATGCCGGGCGATGCGATGGGCCGGCTCGGCATGGCGGTCGAAGAAGGATTCCGCATCGATGCCGTCCAGCGTGAACAACTGGATGCGACCGGTGTCGACGAACTCGGCGAGAGCCGAGACCGCGCCGGAATCCTCGAACTGGTAGAACCGCCCTTGCGAAGTCGGGAACACAACCACGGGTCGGCCGGCATGGCCGTAGCGCTTGTATTCCATGTCGCGGCCGAGGTTGCGGCCAAAACCCTTGTGGTAGGAAACGTCCATCGCCTCACGCCTTTTCCGCATGGATGTAGTCGACCGCCCGGCGCAGCGCCTTCGGGTCGGTGGAGCGCAGCTGATAGGCGTAGTTTCCCATGGCGCGGCTGAAAACCTCCTCAATGGCGTGATGATGGACGATCATGCCGCCATGGGCGGCCAGCACGTCGGCATGGCTGTGCATATAGTTGAGGTGCCGCTTGCGGCTGGCATAGGCGGTGAAATACTTGCCCCTGTAAGGGCCGCCGGCGGCGTCCTTGACCACCATGTCGGCCCAGGCGGCATAGACATCGATATCGAAGGTGTAATTGATGGCATCGGTCATCCAGGCGCCAGGCGGCCGCATGTTGACCTCCAGCGCGATGACCCGGTCGTCCCTGGTTTCGAACAGCTCGATGTGGAAGAAGCGCTCGCGCACGTCGAACGCCTTGAGGATTTTCCTGCCGGCCTCCTCGACCGCCCGGCTGATCTCGGGAAAACAGACATAGCTCATATGGCGGTCGCGGTTGACCACCTCCATGACGCTCTGGTCGTAGCGGTGGCTGGCGGCCAGCACCACCTCGCCGTCGCGGTTGACCAGCCCGTCATAGGTCACCACCAGCCCTTCGATGAATTGCTCCATGACGAAGCTGACGCCTTCCGGCTTGTCCCTGAAGAAGCTGTCGAGTTCGCCGGCGTTGGAGATTTTGAAAGTGTTCGAGGCGCCGGAGCCGGAATCCGGCTTCACCACCACGGGATAGCCGACACGGCGGATGAAGGTCATGGCGCCGGCGCGGTCGGAGCACTTGCGTTGCGGGATGGTTTCGACGCCGCTCTTGCGGAAGAACGCCCGCATGCGGCTCTTGCGTTTCAAATTCTTCACGAAGTCGAGCTTGGTGCCGAAGATGTTGAAGTCGGTGCGGATATTGGCTTCCAGCTCCAGCCAATGCTCGTTGAGCGATTCGAACCGGTCGACGCGGCCCCATTTGTGGATGAAATGGCCGATCGCCCGGAACACCGGCTCGTACTCCTCCATGTCGTCGATGCGGTAATATTCCGAAAGGGCTGCCTTCAATTTGCCGTCCAGCGCATCGAACGGCGCGTCGCCAATGCCGAGCACGGTGGCGCCGGCCTTCTTCAGCCGGTCGCAGAAATCGGCGCCATTGGCTGGAAAATGCGGCGAGAAGAACACGAAGTTCATGGACGATCCCTCCCGGCGGCGAGCCATTGCACCCCCGCCGACAATCGACTCTGGCGCATTTGCCGGGCTCGGGGAAGAGCAACTGGATCAGGTGAGCGGCTGGGTCCGCGAAAGGTGACGCCAAAACCGTGAAATAAAAAACCCGCCTCGACGGCGGGTCCTCGGCGCCAATCAGCACCATACCCAAATTAGTAGCATAGCTGCCGGCACAAAGCAAGAACAAAGTTTCTATAATCAGGAAAAATCGCTTCATGTCGGCGCCGCGCCTTCATTGCAGCTTGGGTTCCTCGCCCCACGAAAATGGCATAGGTGGCTCGGCGAAGCCGAGACGGAGAGGGGACTGCGCCCTACGAAGGCCCCCTCTCCGGCCGCGGAGCCTGTCCTCGGGCTTGCCGAAGGCAAGACCCGTGGGCGACCACCTCTCTCCCGTTTCGCGACGGCGCGGAACCCCGGTCTTGAGGCTGGATCGGCAGCTTCTGCGACAGCGAGGCTCCCACTTGCCTCGCTTTGCCCGCTCCTGTATGAAATCCGCCATGAGCCCGCGCGCCACCTCTTTTGCGTCCCGTCCGACCGGCATTGCCGGCCAGACCGTTCGCGCGCTTGCCTCCACCCTGCTGCTTCTCGGCCTTATCGGCGATCGCCGGGTTCGCTGAAGGAGCGCCCGGCGGTCGAATTGCCGCTCACGCGCACGCTCCTTGGCCATTCACAAATTGGCACGTCACATCAAGCGAACGAAATTCTGGTAAAGGCGCCGCTCGCCACCAATCCGCCTGAAGCTGGATCCGCGAGCCGCCGGGAGAAAAGACGATGAACGCACGAGAAGATATCCGTCTGAATGTAGAGGAAACCGCCAAGCCCGCGAGGGGCATGCCGGATGCTGCCCGCAAATACCAGCCCTATCCGACCGTCGGTCTTGCCGATCGCACCTGGCCTTCGAAAGTGATCGACAAGGCGCCGATCTGGTGCTCGGTCGACCTGCGCGACGGCAACCAGGCGCTGATCGATCCGATGGGCCAGGAACGCAAGGCGCGCATGTTCGCCCTGCTGCTCGACATGGGCTTCAAGGAGATCGAGATCGGCTTCCCGTCGGCCTCGCAGACCGACTTCGATTTCGCCCGCTGGTGCATCGAACAGGGCAACGTGCCCGCCGACGTCTCGCTGCAGGTGCTGGTGCAGTGCCGGCCGGAACTGATCACCCGCACCTTCGAGGCGCTGAAGGGCGCCACCAACCCGATCGTCCATTTCTACAACTCGACCAGCGAATTGCAGCGCCGCGTCGTCTTCGAGAAGGACGTCGCCGGGATCAAGCGCATCGCCACAGATGCGGCCAAGATGATCACCGACATGGCGGCGAAAGCCGGCGGCGGCTACCGTTTCGAATATTCGCCGGAGAGCTTTACCGGCACCGAGCTCGAAGTGGCGCTGGAGATCTGCAACGCCGTCACCGAGATCGTCAAGCCGACGGCGGAAAACAAGCTGATCATCAACCTGCCCTCTACGGTCGAGATGTCGACGCCCAACATCTATGCCGACCGCATCGAATGGATGTGCCGCAACCTCGACGATCGCGAGAACCTGTTGATCTCGCTGCATCCGCACAATGACCGCGGCACCGGCATCGCCACCACCGAACTCGGCCTGATGGCAGGCGCCGACCGCGTCGAAGGCACGCTGTTCGGCAATGGCGAGCGCACCGGCAATGTCGACATCGTCACGCTGGCGCTCAACATGTACACGCAAGGTGTCGATCCCGGGCTCGACTGCTCCGACATCAACCGCATGAAGGACGTCTACGAATACTCCAACCAGCTGAAGATCCCGGAGCGCCACCCTTATGTCGGCGAGCTCGTCTACACCGCCTTTTCCGGCTCGCACCAGGATGCCATCAACAAGGGCATGAAGGCGCTGCGCAAGGCCAACACGCCGCATTGGGAGGTGCCCTATCTGCCGATCGACCCGGCCGATGTCGGCCGCAGCTACGAAGCCATCATCCGCATCAACTCGCAGTCCGGTAAGGGCGGCATCGCCTATGTGCTGCATGCGGATTACGGCCTCAACCTGCCGCGCAACCTGCAGATCGAGTTCAGCCAGGCTATCCAGGCGATCACCGACGCCGAAGGCAAGGAGGTGCCGGTCAAGCGCATCTACGAGCGCTTTCTCGACACCTATGTCGACCAGCCCGGCGCGCGGCTGAAGTTCCTCGACCACCACACCTATCCCGACACCGAGGTCAAGGGCCGGCGCGTGGTCGAAGCGGTGATCCTCGACAAAGGCAAGGAGGTGACCATATCAGGCACCGGCACCGGCCCGATCGACGGCTTCGTCGATGCGCTGTCGCGCCATGTCGGGGTGCCGATGTCGGTGCTGGATTATTCCGAGCATTCCATGCAGCGCGGCTCGAATGCCTCGGCCATTTCCTATGTCGAGATGGAACATCCGGGCGGCAAGCTGTTCGGCGCCGGCATCAACACCAACATCGTCGCCGCCTCGCTAGAAGCCGTGGTTTCTGCCGCCAACCGCATCGTCGGCCGAAAGCGCGGCTAGCCGAAACGGTCAGGCTCCCGCCATCGGCCCACCGGAATTTATCCGGTGGGTACGCTATCGCACCATAAGCACATGCTTGTAAGGCGCCGCCAGCGCGATATGATTGTACCTCAACCTGTGCCGAATTCGAAGGGATCGACACTTGCAGCATACCACGCCTGCCGCCCCCGCAGTGCGCGAAACGTTGGAGCGATTGCTTGCCAGCGAAACGTTCGGACGATCCGAGCGCGCGCGCAAGCTGCTCCGCTACCTGGTCGAGCGCGAGCAGGCAGGCGAAGCCGACAGGCTCAAGGGCTTCTCCATAGCGATGGACGTCTTCGGCAAGGACGGCGATTTCGATCCGTCGACCGATGCGGTGGTGCGGGTGCAGGCCGGCAGGCTGCGCGAGCTTCTGCAGCAGTATTTCGCCAATGAGGGCGTTGCCGAACCGGTCCGCATCGCCATTCCGCGCGGCGGCTATGTTCCGTCCTACGAACTCAACGCCATTCGCTTGCCGGCAGAGGCTGAGGCAGAGAACAAGCCGCAGCCGGCGACAGAGGAGGCGGCGACCGCCCCGCCCGGATCGCCGGAAGATGCCCGCAACCGGGCACATCCGGCTGCATTGCTGAGCGTTCCAGCCGTCGCCCCTGCTGCTCCTTCGCTGCAGCGGCATTTGCAGTTCTTCTGGCTGGCGATCGCGCTGGTCATTCTCATGCTGGGTGTGCTGATCCTTCGCCAGGGTAGCGTGGTGTTGCTGACCGGCGGCGACACGGCGGTCGAGACCGCGGTGGCTACCGGCAGCATTGCAGCGCCTCCGGTTGAAAACCTCCCCCAGGTCTACATCGCCATCAAGGCCGACAGCGACCTGGCTCGCCGTGTCGCCGCATCGCTGCGCGCCGGCCTCAGCGGCTTCGATACCATCAATTTCATCGGCCGTGATGCCGACAGCCCGCCCGATCCAGTGACCGACGCCGCCAGCTTCGTATTCGATGTCCTGCCCGGGCCGCGTAGCGGTGATATCATGCTCGAGCTGCAAAGCGTGGCGACCGGCCGCGTGCTGCTCTCACGCAACCTGACCGCCGGCGACAGCGCGAACACCGCCATCGAGGACCAGATCTCCGGCATTTTGAGCTCGGCTCTTCCCGCCTCGGGCACGATCTACAACTACATCGAGCAGAGCGGCATCCAGACCGGGCTGACGGCGTGTCTGGTGCTCAACGGCAAATATTATCTCGACCAGAACGCCCAGACGCACGAAGCCGCTTACCGCTGCCTCGAAGATCTTGCCAACCGGGAGGCGAAGTCGTCGCTCGTCTATTCGGAACTCGCTTCCTTGCATCTCGAAGCGGTCACCGACCACTATCCCTACCCCGCCGACGCGACGATCGACAAAGCCATGACGTTTGCCCATCGCGCCATCCAGATGGGCCCGACCAGCCCCTATGCGCACCGCGCCCTTGGTTATCTCAATTCGCGCATGGGCGATTCCGCGGAATCGATCCGCTGGATGCGCAAGGCCTATGAGCTCAATCCCTACGATCTCGCAATGGCCGCCGCCTATGGCTACGGGCTGGTTTTCGCCGGCAGGTACAGCGAGGGCACCCCGATCATCGCTCACGCGGTGGACATCGCCAGCGCCCATCCGACATGGTGGGATTACGGGCTGTTCGCCGGAGAGTTCATGATGGGCGACATGAACAAGGCCACGCTCGCCAGCGACGGCTTGCGAACGACGGAAATGAAATCGCATTATCTGGCGGCGCGGCTGATCGGCGCCAAGGCTGCCGGCCGCGAGAAGCTGGCGAGCAGGCTGCTGCAGGAACTGACCGCCAAATTCCCGAAATTCGCAGCCGATCCGCGCGCAACTTTCGTCGAACGAAGATATCCCGCCGATCTGACCAACCGGCTGGTGGAAGCCCTGCGCGCCGCCGGCCTTGGCGGCGCCAGCTGACGTCTCCCGGCGCGTGCACGACGTCAGGTGATCGCGAAGATTTTACTGGCCATCCGGACGGCCAAAGCGCAATTCAGACACAATTTGAACCGGCCAATCTGATCCCACATAGGTCTGATCCCGCATAAGACTGATCTCCGCATAAGTCTGACCTCCCGCAAGACTGATCCGCATAAGACCGCCCCCGGCATCCTGACTGATCCCGGCACCAAGCCATAAAGTTTGCATGACCCCATCCCTTTACGCTGCCGAACGGGGCACCGGCCCGACAACGATTGCCTTCCTGCATGGTTTCGGTGGCTGCCACGACGACTGGCGCGATGTGGCCGAGTCTCTGGCGCCCGGCGCGCGGACCCTGGCCTATGATCTGCCGGGACATGGGCTGTCGCTCGATTTTCCGGGCGGCGGTCCGGCCAGGATTGCAGCCAGTGCCGTCCTTGCCGATCTTTCCGCTCGCGGGATAAAGCGGGCTCATCTCGTCGGTCATTCGATGGGTGGCGCCGTGGCCGCCTTGATGGCATTGAGCGAGCCCGAAAGAATGGCGTCGCTGACGCTGCTGGCGCCGGGCGGTTTCGGTCCTGAGATCAATGGTCCGCTGCTGCGTCGCTACGCCGCCGCTGCCGGCACGGATGAAATCCGCGCCTGTCTTGCCGCCATGTCGGGACCGCAAAGCCGGCTGCCGCAGCATAGGGTCGAACTCGTCAACGAGATGCGCCAGCGTCCCGGCCAGTTGCGGACACTTGTCGAGCTCGCAGCCGCCATGACCAGGGATGATCGGCAAGGCGTCATCCCGAACGAGGGGCTGGAAACGCTGAATATGCCAATCATGGTGGTTTGGGGAACCGACGACGCGATGCTGCCCGTCAGCCAGGCGGACGGCGTGCCGAAGCATTTTCATCTGCACCACGTGCTGGAAGCCGGCCATATGCTGGTCGAGGAAGCGCCCGGCCTGATCGTCGAGGCCGTCCGTCGCAATATGCGACGCCGCAGCAGGCGGCTTCGTCCGGGATTCGCCGCTGCGGCGAGCTGATCGGTCTTCGCGCAGGCACGGCGGCGGCACTGGTGCTGCTCCAGCGAATCCTTGCCCGCTCATCGATCTCGCAAGTGCAATTTGCCGGCCGCTGTGTTAATTCGGTGTTAACCAAACCCCGCGAGGCAACGCCGATGAAGGACGCAGGCGAGAACATCACCCAGATCGATCAGTCGCGAAAACTGTCCGATGCCATTCGCGACGTCAAGAACGCCTTCGCCGACCGCGACGACGTCGTCGTCGAGATGCGCGAAGCGCATCGCATGCGGCTCGATCTGCTTGCCGCCGAACTCGCGCCGGTCTTCGGCGACGTACCCACCGATATGGACAGTTTCGACTTCGCCGTCTCGTCCGGCCTGCAGCCACGGCTGTGGATCGACGCGATCAGCCATGTCGCCATGGGACGCGACCGCCGCACCTATCGCTTTCTCAAGGACACGCGCATCGGCCGCGTCGTGCTCGCCGAGTCGACAGAGATGAAGGTCGTTGCCGACCAGGTGACGCGCTATGTCGCCGAGCGCGTCGTCGAACGCCAGAGGATGATGGAAGGCGGCATCGAGCAAGCCGTCGCCGGCCTTAAACGCGCCCTGGTGGCGGAGGCTGAGCCGCCGCTGCATGTCCCTGGGCGCAGCAACGGCTGGTCGGCGTTCTTCTCGGGCCTCGGCCTGATCGCCGCCGGCGCCCTGGTCGGCCTGGCGATTTCGCTCGTGTTGTTCTGGGACCGCATCGTTGCAATGAAAATCAGCTTCTAGTGCGGTTCAGCGTTTCACGGAAACGCTGAACCGCACTATCTCTTTGTTTTGACGCAATTCCGGACGGAAAACCGTTTCACACTTTTCCTGGAATTGCTCTAGCCATCGACGCCTCGGCCTCGACGCCAAGCTCCATTGTCTGCAGGTCGCTGGGCGGCAATGCCGGCCCGGTCAGGCCGCGGCGCGTCAGCCTGATCCGCCAATTGTCCTTATCACCGTCGATGTCGAGCAGATTGTATTGCGCCGGCGCATGCGAACTGCCGGGCGCCTGCCCGGCGGCGGCGACCCCGACCACCGGGATTTTGGCCTTGCGGGCGCCGATGAAGAAGAGCGACGGCACATGCGAATGGCCGTGCAGCACAAGCTCGGCGCCGTGCCGGTGAAGAACCTTGTGGAAGCGCGAGATGCCGAACAGCCGCTTGTTCTGCGAAACGGCGCCGCGCACCGGCGGGTGGTGGATCATGATCACCCGGAACAGGCCGCGCTTGCCTGTGGCGTCGAGCATGTCGCGCAGCCGTTCCGCCTGGCCCTCCAGAAAGAAGCCGTTGGCCATGAATGGAGCCGTGGCGCGCGCCGTCGTGACGCCGACCAGCGCAACATTGCCGCGTACGCGCAAATAGGGAAAGGTGTTGCGGTCGACCGGCGTATTGACGCCGTCGCCGGTCATCCACGCCGCCCACGACCGGCAGGTCTTGTCGAAGGCGCCCGGCACATAGGCGTCATGGTTTCCCGGCACGACCGACACGTCGTTGGGCGAGCCCAGCGTCTCCAGCCAGTGCTTGGTCATCTCGATCTCACCATCGAGCGCCAGATTGACAAGATCACCGGTGATGGCGAGATGGTCCGGCCCGCTGGCCTTCATGTCGGCGACGATGGTGTCGATGACTGCATCATGCATGTAGCGGCGGCGGTTGCGCTGCCAATTGACGTAACCGACCACGCGCTTGGAGGCGAGATCGCGATAGGTTACATCGGGAAGCGGCCCCAGATGGACATCGGAAATATGCGCGAGCCTGAACATCTTTTCTTCATAGGCGAGGCGCGCGCGGCTTTCCACTCACGGTTTCGCGGACGATGACGACGCCGGATCCGGAGCAAGCCCTGCGCCAGACCGGCTGGCCGGGCTTCAGGGCAAGGCTGTTTCACCTGTACTTCGTACTGCGCCGGCCGATGACGCTCGGCGTGCGCGGCTTGATCCACGACCGCCGCTCCAATTCCGTCTTCCTCATCCGCCACACCTATGTCCCGGGCTGGCACCTGCCCGGCGGTGGCGTCGAGTTGGGCGAGACGATGATCGAAGCGCTGACGCGCGAACTGTTCGAGGAAGGCAACATCGCGCTGACCGGACCGCCGGTGCTGAAATCCCTGCATTTCAACCACCGCGCCAGCCGGCGCGACCATGTCGGCCTCTATCTGGTCGAGGAGTTCGACCAGCCAGCACCCAAGCTGCCCGACCGCGAGATCGCCGAAGCCGGCTTCTTCCCGCTCGACCGCTTGCCGGAAGGCACGACACCGGCGACGCTGCGGCGGATTGCCGAAGTTTTTGAGGGGAATTCGGCATCGCCTTACTGGTAGATCATCTCTTCAACAGCTTTGGCTGCGTCGGTATAGACCGGCAGCATCCATTGTTCTCAGAGAGATAAATGCTGAGCGATGAGGAGAAAAAATGCCACACAGCCAAAACGATAGATTTAGAATCGCGCTCTATGTATCACTGTACACGGGAATTTATGTGATAACATTTTCTGTGGTAGCCTTAATTTCTACAATAGTTCTTGCGATAGATCCATATATGTTAGCAAAAATTGGAAGATTTATCCAATTCTCAATACAATTAGTTGCGGCATTCGTGACATATTTGGTTTTTATAAAGCGACATGCTCAGCTTTTTACTCGCACTGAATTCTGGAAAATGGTCGGCTTCTCAACCCTGATAGAAATGATTTTGGGAATGGCTGTGCTTCTGCCGTCGGGATTGTTACGCGCAATCCCGCCCCAGACGTCGGTCCTGGCCGTCATGATCGGCGGCATCGTTGCGTTCCTTGCAACGTCGCTCGGCTACTCCAATCGATTTGGAAATACCATATTGAAAGCTGAACTCGTTAGAAGGGCAAAGATGGACTCCGAAACCTTCCGCTAGGTCGCCGGTCTCACGCAGCCTTCCTGAAGCGCGCGCGGTCGTGCGGCGCGGAATAGTCGAGCTCTGGCCCGACCGGCACGATGCGCGTCGGGTTGATCGTCTCGTGGCTGCCGTAATAATGCGACTTGATGTGGTGCAAATTCACCGTGCCGGCGACGCCCGGCACCTGGTAGAGATCGCGCAGGTAATTCGAAAGGTTCGGATAGTCGCCGATGCGGCGCAGATTGCACTTGAAATGGCCGACATAGACCGGGTCGAAGCGGGCCAGTGTCGTAAACAGCCGCCAGTCCGCCTCGGTGATGCGGCCGCCGACGAGATAGCGCTGCTTTGACAGACGGTCCTCCAGCATGTCGAGCGCCGAGAACAATTCGCCGAACGCCTCCTCGTAGGCTGCCTGCGTGGTGGCGAAGCCGGCACGGTAAACTCCGTTGTTGACCGCGGGATAGACCAGCGTGTTGACCGCATCGATCTCACCGCGCAGCGGTTGCGGATAGAAATCGAGCCTGGCATCGCCCCATTCGTCGAAGGCCGAATTGAGCATCCGGATAATCTCGGCGGATTCGTTGGAAACGATGGTCTGCTCGCGTTTGTCCCACAGCACGGGAACGGTGACCCGGCCCGAATAGCCGGGATCGGCCCTGGTGTAGATCTGGTGCAGGAAATCAAGGCCGTAGAGCGTGTCGCCGGTGGCGCCGTCCTCGGCCAGGAACGTCCAGCCGTCGGCGCCCATGAAATGATGGACGACCGAGACGGAAATCACGTCCTCGAGTTTTTTGAGCACGCGAAAGATCAGCGTCCGATGCGCCCACGGGCAGGCGAGCGAGACATAGAGGTGATAGCGGCCGGACTCGGCCTTGAAGCCGCGTTTTCGCCCTTCGGCCGGCGCGCCGTCGCGGGTCACCCAGTCGCGCCACTGCGACTGCGCGCGCACGAACTTGCCGCCGCTCTCCCCGCTATCGTACCGGCGGTCCTGCCATTGGCCTTCGACTAGCAATCCCATGCAATATCCTTTCGAGTTCCTACCCGATGTAGGGCACCAAGCGGCGCCGCGGAAATCCCCGACGCTGAACAGATCGTCAACGGCTGCGTCGTCGAGTGCGGTCGGCTGCGCCGGCCGATTGCGGCGGCTGAAAATTGGTGCTAGCGGACATCCGCATGTTCGACTTTGCCATGATCCGGTTCGACCGACGACGAAAGAGCGCCCGCGCTTGATGAAGCGCTGACTGGCGAACGCTGCCGCTTGCAGCAAACCTTTCCTCGCATACCGGAACGCAAAGAGCATGAGCCTTGCCGACTTGAAATACCTGGCCGACGTGAAATACCTGCCGGAAACTCCGGCGCACGATCCTGAAATCGAAGCCATCAATGACGAGGCCTTCGGGCCGGGCCGTTTCGTGCTTGCCGCCTACAAGATCCGCCAAGGTGGCCCGCATGAGCGGGCTTTGTCCTTCGTGGCTGTCGACGGCGCAATCGTCGTCGCCTCGGTACGGATGACGCGCATCGCCGCCGGTGCCGGCCGCGCGCTGATGCTCGGGCCGCTCGCTGTGCGGCCGGCCTTCAAAAATCTCGGCATCGGCCGCCGGCTGGTGGCAATCGCGCTGGAAGCCGCCGCCAAGGCCGGCGCGCCGGCCGTGACGCTGGTCGGCGACGAACCCTATTACGGCCCGCTCGGCTTCAAAAGGCTCCCGCGCGGGCAGATCTCGATGCCGCGTCCGGTCGACCCCGACCGGCTTTTGGCGCACGAGATCGTGCCGGGCGCGGTGGCGAGGCTGGCGGGCGAGGTTTGCCACGCCGACCAGGCAAGGATTGCCGCGCACATCGCCGCGATGGCGTGACCATGCCGGTGCTGTCGCACGGTGGCTTGGCGGCATAGTCTGGGCACGGAGGAGGACGTCGAGATGAACCCGAACGGCCAGATTGTGATCGTCACCGGTGGCGGCTCCGGCCTTGGCGAGGCGACGGCGCGCGCACTTGCCGCCGGCGGCGCCAGGGTTGCCGTCCTCGATCTCGGTATCGAGCGTGCGGCCAAGGTGGCGGCTGACATCGGCGGCATCGCCGTCCGATGCGATGTGAGCGACGCCGAGAGCGGTGCCGCCGCAGTCGCGGAAGCGGCAGAGACGCTCGGCGCACCGCGCATCCTGGTCAATTGCGCCGGCATCGTTATCGGCATGAAGACGATCGGCAAGGACGGACCGCATCCGCTCGATCAATACCGCAAGGTGATCGAGGTCAATCTGGTCGGCACCTTCAACATGATTCGCCTGGTTGCCGACCGGATCGCCAGGCTCGAGCCGCTGCAGGGCGGCGAGCGCGGCGTCATCGTCAACACCGCGTCGGTCGCAGCCTATGACGGCCAGATCGGCCAGGCCGCCTATTCCGCCTCCAAGGCCGGCGTCGTCGGCATGACGCTGCCGGTGGCGCGCGATCTCGCCCGCTCCGGCATTCGCGTCTGCACCATCGCGCCCGGCATCTTCAGGACGCCGATGATGGCCGGCATGCCGCAGGAGGTGCAGGATTCGCTCGGCGCCGCTGTGCCCTTCCCTTCCCGTTTGGGCGAGCCTTCGGAATACGCGGCACTTGCCTTGCACATCATCGAGAACCAGATGCTCAACGGCGAGACCATTCGCCTCGACGGCGCCATTCGCATGGCGCCGAAATAAATGCGACGGTGATGCCTTGGACGAACCCAGGAAAGACGTGATCCGCGCGACCGATACCGAGGCGATCAGGCTGGCAAAGACGCTGATCCGCAGCGCCCGTTTCGGCGCGTTGGCAGTGCTCGAACCGGGAACCGGTTCGCCGCTGGCCAGCCGGGTCGGCGTCGCCACAGACATCGACGGCACGCCGTTGATCCTGGTATCGATGCTGTCCGCCCATACCGGCGCCATCCTTGCCGACCCGCGCTGCTCGTTGCTCGTCGGCGAACCCGGCAAGGGCGATCCGCTGGCGCATCCGCGATTGACGCTCGTCTGCCGCGCCCTGCGGCTCGAACGCGGCTCGAACGAGCACGCCCGCGCCGAGCGGCGCTACCTCAACCGCAATCCCAAGGCAAAACTCTATGCCGGGCTCGGCGACTTCTCGATCTTCCGGCTCGAACCGGAGCGCGCCAGCCTGAACGGCGGCTTCGGCAAGGCCTATCTGCTCGACCGCACCGATCTGGTCGCGACGGGAGCGATCGTCGAAGAGCTTGCCGCCGGCGAGCAATCGGCGCTCGACCACATGAACGCCGACCATCTCGATGCGATTGCCCTCTACGCAAGTCATTTCGGCGGGGCCGAGAGTGACGGCTGGATCGTCACCGGGTTCGACGCCGACGGGATGGATCTCGTATCGGGCGACAATGTCTGTCGGGTTTTCTTCCCCGAGCCGCTGAGAGCGGCGCGCGACCTCAGGCCTGTCCTGATTGACATGGCAAAGGCTGCCCGATCGGCAAATTAATCACAGCCGCACAGTTAATCGGCTTGCATGGAAAGCAAGCCTTGAGATTTGAGCGAAATGTTCTACCTTTGCGAGTGACGCTGAATCGCTGGCGTGCATCTATAGGGAAAGTCTATGGAATCCGACGCTATTGCCCCCATAGCGGCGGATGAGCAAGAAGGCACGGGGGATCTATGGTCTCGAACAAGCTAGTCGCCAACGCCGGAACCGCGGCTGCGTTTCTGACGCTGATGGGCAACGAAAAACGTTTGTTGATCATGAGCTATCTGGCCGAGGGCGAAATGTCGGTCGGCGCCATAGCCGAGAAGGTGTCGCTCAGCCAGTCCGCCCTGTCGCAGCATCTGGCCAAGCTCAGGGCTTCCGACCTTGTCGAGACCCGCCGCGACCGGCAAATGATCTATTATTCCTGCAAGTCCGCGGCGGTGCGCGAATTGCTGCACATGCTGGACGGCATTTTCGGCGAAGGTGAACTCTCGCAGATGGCTCACCGGCTGCGTCGCGCCGGGACCTGAGTAGCCGCGCGGAGAACGCCCCGCCAAATCCGCTTTGCTGCCAAGTCCGCTTTGCTGCCAAGTCCGCCTTGCTATTGAACGCGCTCGTCGGCGGCCTGCGCAATCTCGTCCTTGAACTCGACATTCGTGCCCGGTTGCACCATGGAGGCAAGGTCTTCGGCATCCCAATTGGTCAACCGGATGCAGCCATGCGAAAAGGTCGTGCCGATCTTGCCCGGTTCGGGCGTGCCGTGGATGCCGTAGCTTTCGATGGAGAGATCGATCCAGACCGATCCCACGGGATTGTTCGGCCCGGCAGCGATGGTGAAGGGCCGCTTGGTCTTGACCCCCTTGAAAGCGAAGTCCGGATCGTAGTGATAGGTAGGGTTGTGCACCACGCGCCTGACCTCCGCCATGCCGCTTGGCGCCGGCTTCTCCTCGCTCCCAATCGAGGCGGGGTAGACCGCCAGCCATTTGCCGGCACGGTCGAGCACACGCACCAGGCGGGCGCCCTTGTCGACCTCGACGACGGCAACGCCGGCGGGAGGGTCGCCCCTGCTGACATCAGGCACCACCAACGTCCTGCCTGGTTTCCTGAGGCTGGTGCCCGGATTGAGCATTCGCAGCAATTGTTCGCTGACGTGGAAGCGCTCAGCCAACCTCTCCACCGCATTGCGATAGCCGAGCCGCCGCAAGCGGGCCATCCTCTCCAAGCGAGCCGGAATACGCCTGGTGAAAGGTCCGCGCACATCCTTGCGCATCACCTCATAGGTCACCAGCACCGGCTTGGCGGAGGTTGCGATGAGTTTGCTCCAGGTTTGTGGACTGAGCTTGCCATCGGGCGGAAGTCCGTTTGCCGCCTGAAACGCGGCGACGGCTTTGGCGAAGTTCTGGGAAAGGCGACCGTCGATGAGGCCCGGCGAGAAGCGGGCGCGATCCAGAAGGATCTGCGCCTTCAGCAGCATCGGATCGACACCCTTCGGTTCGCCGATAGTGAATTGGGCCTGATTGACGGTGGCTGGATCAAGCTTGGCCGCGCGAGCCACGCCGCATGCGAGGGCAAGCGTGGCGGCAAAGACGAGGAGGAGCCTGATCATCGATGTCCTCCCAGGACCGCAGCAGGAGCCCGCCTCTATGACGCGGCATGGCGCTGTGTGGTTCCTTCGCCCATCGAAATTCTGCATTGAAGCGGCTTGGCCAAAGAGCCGTGCCGCGGAAATCAAATATCGCCGTGCCGCCAGGAGGCCAGGCAGGGCGTCTCCGCCCGGCGCCTAGTGATTGGATTTGACCGTTAGAACGGCGTGCATCCATTTGGACGCTGAGATATATCAGAGCTTCGGATCCGGCATCGTGCCTTCCGAATCCGAATCCCGATTCGCGGCCGACGCCAGGGTCCGCCGAGGAAGCCATGAATCCGATCCGCATAGACGACCCGCAGGATCCTCGCGTCGCCGCCTATCTCGACATCCGGGAACGCGATCTTGCCGGCCGGCAGGGCCGTTTCGTCGCCGAAGGCAAGGTGGTGCTCGACACGCTGCTTGCCGCCCGTCGCTTCGAGGCAGAATCGGTGCTGGTGCTCGAGAACCGGCTGGCCGGCCTCGATGACGTCCTGCGCAAGGCGCCTGCCGGGCTTCCGATCTATGTCGCATCCGGCGAAGTCATCGACAGGATTGCCGGATTCCACATGCATCGCGGCATATTGGCGATCGGCCGCAAGGGCGCGGCCGTCTCCGCTGAAGCTTTGCTCGGCGCACTGCCCGCCCGCGCGCTGATCGTGGTGCTGGTCGGCATCGCCAATCATGACAATATCGGCTCAATCTTCCGCAATGCCGCCGCCTTTGGCGCGGATGCCGTGCTTCTCGATCCAACCTGCTGCGATCCGCTGTACCGCAAGGCAATCCGCGTCTCGGTCGGCGCCGCCTTGAAAATTCCCTTCGCCTCCTTTGCCGACGCCGCCGGCTGCACCGCAATGCTCGACCGGCAAGGCTTCAGCCAATTCGCCTTGTCGCCGCGCGGGCAGACCGACATTCGCGACGCCAAGAGAAACGGCCGGCTGGCGCTCTATCTCGGCACCGAGGGCGAAGGGCTGCCGGAAAGCCTGCTTGCCCGCCTGCAGACGCTGCGGATCGGCATGGCGCAAGGTTTCGACAGCCTGAACGTCGCCGCCGCGTCAGCCATCGCACTTCATCATTTTTCCGGAATTTGAGAGTCGGGCATTTTGCGGCCAAGTGGCGGCATCTCAGTCGGTCGAAGCGGCCTTCTGCAGCGCCCGCACCCGATCGGCAAGGCTGCGTCCGCCGCTCCCCGGCCGCGGATCCTCAGGCGCTGCAAGCGCCCGGGCGATCGGTGAATCCGGCCCGTCGAGCTTTGCCGTCAAGGCCACGACTTGCGCCGCCAGATCGTTCATCTCTTCGCGCAATGCGGCGCTGGCGCTGCCGGTATCGTCTCCGGTCCGCGATTTCGATGTTTCGACGGCAGCAAGATCTGTCTTCAGCCGCCTGTTCTCGCGTGCCAGCGACGTCAGCCTGGCCTCCAGCCGCTCGCGGTCGGCATCGAGCTTGGCGGTTGTCTGTTCGATGTCGCCGTTGGCGGCCACATTGACCTGACTGCCTGACACGCCGGCAAGACCCACCGCAGGCGTCCTTTCAGCGCCTTTCGGCTTTTCGCGAAGGCGCACCAGTTCCTTCTCGCGGCGCTCCAGCCTGTCCTCGCGATCGGCCAGCGAGGCGAGCAGGCGTTCGACCTTCTTTTCCAGGTCGCCGGTTCTTTTCTTCTCGGCCTTCAACGCGTCCCGCAAAACCTTGCTTTCGGCTGCCAATTCCTGGCTGCGCCTGTCCGCCTCCTTGCGCTGGCCACGCAGCAGCGAAATGTCGCTCGCCAGCTTCTGCAGCTCGGACTCGCGCGCCACCAGTTCGATCTGCCGGCTGCTGGATGAAAAACTGGCGTCGTCATACATGTGCTCCAGTTTCCGCAGTTCGAGCCCGCGCTTTTCGAGGGCGCGCTCGGTCTCCGCAAGCCGTTCCGACAGCTGCTGCAGCTGCTCATCGCGCTTGCGAAGCTCCTCGCCCCTGGCTGTAAGATCGGCGACGACCCGGTTCTTGTCCTGTCGCTCGGCCGCCAATTCCTTCAGGGCTTCGCGGTCGCGGCCGATCTCGACCAGCTGTTCGGCGGCTTTCTCGCGCAATGATTTGACGGTCATTTCAAGCCGGCGCACCGAAACGGCGAACTCGGCGCGAATGCGATCCTTGTCCGCCTGGATCTCGGCCAGCGTCAACGGCATCGAGCCCTCGACGCGCTTGCGCGTCAGCGCCACCGCCCGCCGCCACACGGCCGGAGCAATCATCAGCGCCAGAAAGCCGGCGCAGAGAAAGCCGAGGACAAAGAACAGGATCGACTGGACCAAGATGACTATCCGTTGTGCATGGCAACCGCCAAAGGTCGACTTTGCCATCTTCGCATGACGGAAATCCGGCGCCACGGCAAGAGTATGCCGCGGCAAAGCTCAGACCGTGGGATCACAGGTCCAATCGCAGTGGCGCCATCATGCAGGTCAGAATGGATTCCAGGTCGCGCGCTGGGTGAGCTTGAGGTAGCCGAGATTGACGCCGAGCCGGGCGCCGACGCCGGTACGGATCGGCACGAGCAGCACATTGTTGTTCTTCAGCACGTTGAAGCCGACGCCGGCGACGACATAGGCGGAGCCGGCGACGCCGCCAAAACGATTATAGAGGCTGCTCACATCGTCGAGATTGTAGACCAGCATCATGACGCGCGAGCCCTCGCCGCCGAAATCCCAGCCGAGCGACGGGCCTTGCCAGAACACTTTGTGGTCGCCGGCATTCTTGGTGTAGAGCGTGCCTTCGCCATAGGTCAGGCCACCGATCAGCGCCCCGGACCCCTCTTCGCCGAGCAGATAGCCGTTCGGCAGGCCATAGGTGGCGAAAATCTTCTCGACGACGGTGGCGAGCCCGCCCGATGTAGCGCCGAAGAATTTATGACCGGAATCGACGATCTCCTGCGCCGTGTATTCCTGCGCCCGCGCGGCCGATGCCGAAAAGGCGACAAGGCCGATGAGCGCGATCGTCATTGAGATGACACGGAAAAAAGTCCGGTCGTAGAATCGGGAAACCATGCTTCCAATCTCCGTCAGGGAGCACTTTCGCCGACGCCTCGCACCCGTACGGCTCTTTGGCGGCCGTTAAGGATGACTGTTAGGGGCAAACTATGCCGTAATCCTTTTTCAACCATTAAACTCCCACATGAAGATGGCGGTTCGAAGGCTGTTTTCACATCGCCCACGCAGCACCCTGCTGCGTGAACACGCCATTTTCGACAATCATGATTTCGGATTTGTTGCTGCACGCACAAGCGCTGTGTATTCAGAATGCTTGGGAGAGAGCGTGATTCGTGTGGACAGGCGTGATCATGATCGCCCGGTCATTGTGTTGTGAAATTTGCAGGGATTTTTGCCGATGGCCGAGCTTTTCACCCTTTCCGCACCCGATCTGGCAGCGCTGCTGTGCAGCCGGGTCTGCCACGACATCATTTCGCCGGTCGGCGCCATAAACAACGGGCTTGAGCTGCTCGACGAGGGCGGCGCCGACGAAGACGCCATGAAGCTGATCCGCCAAAGCGCCAAAAACGCCTCCGCCCGCCTGCAATTCGCCCGCATCGCCTTCGGCGCCGCCGGTTCCGCCGGCATGCTGATCGACACCGGGGACGCCGAGGCCGTGGCCATCGCCTTCCTGAAGAACGAGAAGCCGGAACTGATCTGGAACGGAACCCGCGCACTGTTGCCCAAGAACAAGGTCAAGCTGCTGCTCAATCTCATCCTCGTCGCCAACGCCGCCATTCCGCGCGGCGGCAGGCTGGTGGTCACGCTGGAGAACCTGGAGACCGAGCCGCGCTTTGCGCTCGCGGCGAGCGGCCCGATGCTGCGCGTGCCGCCCAAATTCCTGGAATTGCATTCCGGCCACAGGCCGGAAGAGCCGATCGACGCGCATTCGGTGCAGCCCTATTACACGCTGCTCCTGGCCCGCGAAGCCAACATGACGATTTCGATCCATGCGACCGCCGACGAGATCGTCCTTTCTGCAGTCTGAAGTTCTGCTAAGTGCCGGAAAAGTATTTTTCTCCAAATCATATTTGCGGCGTCGTCTTAACATCTGTGAGACCGGCTTGCAGATTGATTGCGTGAAGCATTGCGAAAGAATATTTCACTAAAAAACACCTTCAGGAAAATTTTACCTAACGGCTTTTCGGCTTCTTTACCAGATCGGCCTATGTTCCCCGGCAGATGCCACGACGCTGTCGGTTTGCCGCATGGCAAAGAGGGTCCGGGAATGAAACGCTGCATGTTCGTCGACAATTCGAGCGTCATCAGGAAGGTTGCAAGGCGTATCCTGGGCGGTTCCGGCATGATGGTGATCGAAGCCGCCAGCGGCCATGAGGCGATCGAGATGTGCGCGGTCGACATGCCTGATATCATCGTCGTCGACGGCGCCTTGCCGGACATGCAGGCGCAGGACCTCATCCGCCGCGTGCGCGCCATGGAAAGCCCGGTAGTGCCGCAAGTTTTGATTTCGCTGGTCGAGGTCGACGTCGGGGCGATCATGCGGGCAAAGCGCGCCGGCGCCCAGGGCTACCTGCTGAAGCCGTTCAACCGGCCGCAACTGCTCGAGTGCTTCCGCGCCTTGAAGATTGCCGCCTGATCAGAGCCTGTTCCATCTCGATGAAATCGGGATGAGCTCTATCTCGTTGTTTTACCAGGTTCTTTTCCGAAAGCCGGCGCCCATTTTGGGATCATGCCCTTGCTTCAGGCGCTGACCCGGATATC
Organism: Mesorhizobium sp. M0408; assembly: GCF_040321495.1. Lineage (NCBI taxonomy): Bacteria > Pseudomonadati > Pseudomonadota > Alphaproteobacteria > Hyphomicrobiales > Phyllobacteriaceae > Mesorhizobium > Mesorhizobium sp. M0408. The sequence continues at coordinate 179,533 of NZ_JAMYRO010000006.1, forward strand.
TTCAGGCTCACGCAGCACATAGCCGCGGCCCCAGACGGTCTCGATGTAATTCTGCCCGCCAGACGCGGCGTCGAGCTTCTTGCGCAGCTTGCAGATGAAGACGTCGATGATCTTCAGCTCCGGCTCATCCATGCCGCCATAGAGATGGTTGAGGAACATTTCCTTGGTCAACGTGGTGCCCTTGCGCAGCGAGAGCAGTTCCAGCATCTGATATTCCTTGCCGGTCAGATGGACGCGCTGGCCACCGACTTCAACGGTCTTGGCATCGAGATTGACCACCAGGTCGCCGGTGGTGATGACCGACTGGGCATGGCCCTTGGAACGCCGCACGATGGCATGGATGCGGGCGACCAGTTCGTCCTTGTGGAAGGGCTTGGTCATGTAATCGTCGGCGCCGAAGCCGAGGCCGCGCACCTTGTCCTCGATGCCGGCCATGCCGGAGAGGATGAGGATCGGCGTCTTCACCTTGGAAAGGCGGAGTGTTCTCAACACTTCGTAGCCCGACATGTCGGGGAGGTTGAGGTCGAGGAGAATGATGTCGTAATCATAAAGCTTGCCTAGATCGACACCCTCTTCGCCAAGGTCGGTCGTATAGACATTGAAACTTTCTGATTTCAGCATCAGCTCGATGCTTTGTGCGGTTGCACTGTCGTCTTCTATCAGCAGAACGCGCATTTCATTCCCCTTTTCTGCTGCCGGACCATTTCACGACCCGTCCAGGACCGGAGCAGTGATTGCCCTGAGCAGAGGCTGCCATCGAATGGTTAATAAAACCTAATTCCCCGTCCGTGACGGTATCAGATTTTTTAACCCCTTTCTACACCTTGTTGAATCCAATAACGAATCACAGACCCAAACCGTTAATGCGGCACATTAATAAGCCAGACTAAGTGACTCTTCGGACTCGTTGGCCAGGTTTCGCGACGAGAAGCAGAATTTTTACCCGCCCTTAAGTCCTGAGCCGTATGATTAACAATGCCCGTAAACGAATGGTTACCGCCGGCAAAAAACTTTAGGAGTTTGTTTCCCATAGTTCGGGGAAAGCCGGTGGAAACGGGGTCAGGCCTGGGCCTTGCCGGGTGAATTGGACGATATGTGCAGGTGTGCGTTTCCGGGAGTACCGAATCATGAAGTCACGTGAAAACCTCGTTCGGCTGAAGCAATTTCAGGTGAGCGAGAAGCGGCGGCAGCTGCTGCAGCTCGACATGATGATCGCCGAATTCGAGCGCATGGCCGTCGAGCTGGAACTTCAGATCGCCGCCGAAGAGAAGAAGGCCGGCATCACCGACATCAATCATTTTGCTTATCCGACCTTCGCCAAGGCGGCACGCCTGCGCCGCGACAACCTCAGGAATTCGCAAAGCGACCTCGCCCAGCAGCGAAATGTCGCCGAATCATTGCTGAGCGAGGCCGAAGCCGAGCTTTCCAAGGCCGAGATGCTGGAATCGCGCGACACCAAGACGCGCGACACGGAAGCCGGCAGCCGCAGCGCCATGATCGGCTAAAACAAGGCTTTAACGCGCGCCGCGCTTGAGCGCCATTGCTGCGCACCGAACGGTGCCGGCCTCAGGCACCCAGATATTCTTGGTGTTCCGCCGCCCGCGCGCGGGCATCCTTGATGTCGGGCACATGCTGCTCCGACCAGGCTCTGATCTGATCGAGCAGTCCTGCCAGGTTCTGGCCGAGTTCGGTCAGCTCGTATTCGACTCGCGGTGGAATGACCGGGAAGATTTCGCGCCGCACAAGGCCGTCGCGTTCGAGGATGCGCAGGGTCTGCGTCAGCATTTTCGGCGTGACGCCTTCGAGCTTGCGCGCCAGTTCGCCGTTGCGAAGCCGGCCGCGGCGCAGCGCACAGATCACAAGGTGGACCCATTTGCTGGCGAGCGTCTCGAGCACGGCGTGTGACGGGCACGACCGCCGAAAGGCGTCATAGCCGAAAGGGGAAACATCTTCACTATCCATGAGGTGCGTATATATCAAAAAGGTACATACTAGACAAGAGAATGTGACTATCCAAATGATAGTGGTACATCAAAACCAGCAGGAGAGCCTTCCATGCGTGCCATTATCCAGAATTCCTTCGGCGGACCCGACGTCCTCGTCATTGCCGATCGCCCCGCGCCATCACCCGAGGCCGGCGAAGTGCTCGTCCGCATCGAGGCGGCCGGCATCAATCCGGTCGATGGTGCGGTGCGCGGCGGCCACTATCCGCTGCTCGGCGAGCCGCCTTTTGTCCTTGGCTGGGACGTTTCGGGAGTTGTCGAGGCGCTGGGCTCCGGCGTCTCCGGCCTCAAGGTTGGCGATGCCGTGTTCGGCATGACGCGCTTTCCCAAACAGGCGGCAGCCTACGCCGAACTCGCCGCTGTCCCGGCTGATGAGCTTGCGCCGAAACCTGAAGGCATAGATCACGCGCAAGCCGCCGCGCTGCCGCTGGCCGGCCTGACGGCCTGGCAAGGCCTTGTCCGCCATGGCCGGCTCGATTCTGGCAAGCGCGTGCTGATCCACGCCGGAGCCGGCGGCGTCGGCCATCTGGCGGTGCAGATCGCCAAGGCGCACGACGCTTACGTCGTCGCGACCGCCAGCCCGGAAAAGCTCGATTTCGTCCGCTCGCTCGGCGCCGACGAGGTGATCGACTACACAAGGGATGATTTCACCGGGAAGGCCCGCGACATCGATCTGGTTCTGGACCCGTTCGGCGGCGTGCATGCGGAGCAATCACTGAAAGTGCTCACGGCCGGCGGCGTTCTGGTGTCGCTGCTCGATGTCAGCGATGCCACCAAGGCAAAGGCCAGGACGCAAGGCATCCGCGTCGAGCGCATGTCCGTAGTGCCCGACCGTGCCGCTCTGGTGGGGCTCGGCAAATTGATCGACGCGAAAAAGCTGGCCGTCCACGTGGCAAAGGCGTTTCCGCTCGAACAGGCCGGTGCCGCCCATGCCTTTCTCGCCACCAGGCCGATCGGCAAGGTGGTGCTGACGGTCTGAAATTGCAGATCGTCGCCCCTCGCAAACGTAAGGGCGCTGATCAGCGCCCTTATCGGCCTAATGCCGGTATTGCTGGATGCGCGTGGTGCGCAGGCCGGCAAGGCCGTATTCGTCGATCGACGCTTGCCAGGACAGGAATTCCTCGGTGGTGAGCTTGTAGCGCTGGCATGCCTCTTCGAGGCTCAAAAGCCCGCCACGCACCGCCGCCACCACTTCCGCCTTGCGCCGGATAACCCAGCGACGTGTGTTTGTCGGCGGCAGATCGGCGATGGTAAGTGGGCTGCCGTCTGGCCCGATAACATATTTGACTCGCGGTCTAATTAGATCGGTCATCGTACTCTCTACAAAAAACTCAAAGACCCAATCCCCACCACATTACCGCCACAGCTTTAAAATTTGCCTAAGCAGACCCTAATGGTTAGGTAAGGATCATGAACGCGGCGTTAGCCTTTTCATCGGCATTTGAAACATCTGCCGGCAAGCGCATTGAACCCGGCAGGAAAAATGAGCCGGCCCGGCAAAGCTGGCGCAGCCGAGACGCTTGACCTATATTCCGGCCATTGGCATTGAAGCGCCGCGCAGAACGAAAGAACCATGAACAGCCTCGATCTTCCCGGACGCCCCGAAACCACCCGCGTCGTCGTCGCCATGTCGGGCGGTGTCGATTCGTCGGTCGTTGCCGGCCTCCTGAAGCGCGAGGGCTACGACGTCGTCGGCGTCACACTGCAGCTTTATGACCACGGCGCGGCAACGCACCGGGCCGGCTCATGCTGCGCCGGCCAGGACATCGACGATGCCCGCCGCGTCTCCGAGACGCTCGGCATCCCGCATTACGTCCTCGATTACGAGGAGCGCTTCCGCAAGGCGGTGATCGACCCGTTCGCCGAGAGCTATGTCGCCGGCGAAACTCCGATCCCTTGCGTTTCCTGCAATCAGACGGTGAAATTCGCCGACCTTCTTGCGACCGCCAAGGAACTCGGCGCCGACGCGCTGGCGACCGGCCACTACATCCGTTCCGGCGCCAATGGCGCCCACCGCGCTCTTTACCGGCCGGTCGACGCCGACCGCGACCAGAGCTACTTCCTGTTCGCCACCACCCAGGCGCAGATCGACTATCTGCGTTTTCCGCTCGGCGGCCTGTCGAAGCCTGAGGTTCGCGCCATCGCCGAGGAGATGGGACTGACGGTTGCGGCCAAGCAGGACAGCCAGGACATCTGCTTCGTGCCGCAGGGCAAGTATTCCGACATCATCGCCAAGCTGAAGCCGGCTGCCGCCAATCCGGGCGACATCGTCCATATAGACGGGCGCGTGCTTGGCCGCCACGAGGGCATTTTGCGCTACACCGTCGGTCAGCGCCGCGGCATCGGCATCGCCTCGGGCGAGCCGCTCTACGTCGTTCATCTCGACGCCGACCGGGCCCGCGTCGTCGTCGGCCCGCGCGAGGCGCTGGAGACCCACAAGATCTTCTTGCGCAACATGAACTGGCTGGGCGATGGCCCGCTGACCGCTATCCCGGCAGCCGGGCTTGAGCTTTTCGCCAAGGTGCGCTCGACGCGGCCGCCGCGCCCGGCCGTGCTGCATCACCGCGCCGGTGTCACTTCGGTGGAACTGGTCGACGGCGAATCCGGCATCGCGCCCGGTCAGGCTTGCGTGCTCTATTCCGACGATGGCAACGAGGCGCGCGTGTTCGGCGGCGGCTTCATCGAGCGCTCCGAGCGCGGCGCCGAGGCCGAGGCGATGCTGACGCGGCTTGCCGTCCAGCCGGCGCGGGTTCCCGCCGAATAGACGGCGTTTTCTCTTAGAATCCGTTTGAGAATGGTCAGGGGTGAGCGATGCGGCGCAGGAGCAAGCTGCCTAGGGCGAGGTGGATCATGGCTTCGGAGACGTCGAGCCGTTGTTCATAGTCGCGAACGAGCCGGCGCCATCGTGTCATCCAGCCGAAGGTGCGCTCCACGACCCAACGTCTCGGGAGCACTTTGAAGCCAGGCTCGGCGTCGCTCCTGCGGACGATCTCGAGAACGAAGTCGCGGTAGCCGACGGCATCCATCAGCTTGGTGCGGTCATAGGCGCCATCGGCGAACAGGTGCTTGAGCCACGGCCATCGCTTCTGGATGCTTCCGACGATCGACTGAGCGCCGGCGCTGTCCGAGATGTCGGCGGTGGTGAGATTGACCATGAGCAGCCGGCCATCGGTGTCGACGGCGATGTGGCGCTTGCGACCGACAACCTTCTTCGCGGCGTCAAAGCCGCGCTCTTCTGCCACGGGTGCCTTGATCGACTGGCTGTCGATGACGGCCGCGCTCGGGCTCTGCTCGCGACCCTCCTGTTCACGGTCGAGCATGAGCGCCACGTCATGGATCGTGCGGAACAGCAGCCGTCGCACAAAGCGCCGGAACCACCAGTAGACCGTCTGCCAAGGCGGGAAATCCTTAGGCAGCATCCGCCAGCCACCACCCGAACGCGCGAGATAGCGCAGTGCGTTCAGCACCTCCCGCAGGTGGGTCGATGGCTTGCGGCCACGTTTAGGCGGCGCTGGCAGGAACGAGCGGACAATGGCCCATTCTTCGTCCGTGAGATCCGTCGGGTAGCGCTTCGCTCGCTTTTCAAGATCAGCCATCCGGCTACGGCTTGCTCGGGTCCACATCCCGAGCTTGAATCACGGATCACGCCAGACCAGAAGTACCGATCTGACGGCAGCTCAGGAAAACGCCATGACATTGACCGCTCTGCTCATGCCACTGCTGAACGAAGGCACCGACGTGTGGCGCCCGGTTGCCGTCAAAACCCTCGACGACGGAACTTACCAGATACTCGGACCCATGCCGGATGGTGAGGAATGGACCTTCGCTCCCGGCAGCATCGTTGCAGCGCAACTGAGAACCTTCAGCGACGGCGAAGAACGGCTGGTCGCAGTGCACCCCGCTTAACCGAGCACCCTTACGCTCCATTCTCAAACGGACTCTTAGGGCCTTGTATGGGCGACGGTGCCGGCGGTCAGGATGCGCAGCACGCGGATGGCCTCCTCGCCGCTGGTGCGCGGTTCGGCCCGCGTCTCGATGCAGTGGATGAAATGCTCCAGCTCGCGCGTCAGCGGCATGCCCTCACCGACCGCGACATAGGACGGCTCGTTGGCGGTGAACGCCCATTGGCCGCTGTCCTGCCACACCGCGTGGCGATAGACGGCAAGCTTGCGCTCCCACGGCTCGACATCGTCGAACACCGCCATCGCCTTGGTGCCGACAACGGTCAGCCGCCGTTCGCGGTAAGGGTTGAGCCGCGAGGCGAACAGATGGCCGCGCAGGCCGTTGGGAAAGCGCATGTGCAAATGCGCAAAGTCGCTGAGATTGTCGAGAAGAGCAGCGCCTTCGCCGCGCACTTCGACCGGTTCGGTGCCGGTGATGGCCAGGATCATCGACAGATCGTGCGGCGCCAGATCCCATAGCGCGTCGTTTTCGGTGTGGAACTTGCCGAGGCCGAGCCGATGCGAATGGATGTAGCGGACTTCGCCGAGTTCGCCATTGTCGATCAGCGCCTTCAGCGTCTCGAAGGCGGGATGAAAGCGCAGCACGTGGCCGACCATGAAGACACGGCCATTATCGGCGGCCGCCTGCACCGAGCGTTCGGCATCGGCCACCGTCAGCGCGATCGGCTTCTCCACCAGCACGTCCTTGCCGCCGAGCACGGCGCGCACCGCCATGTCGGCATGGAACTGCGGCGGCAGCGCCATGACAATGGCGTCGACATCGTCGCGGGCAAACAGCGCCTCCGGCTCTATCGCCAGGCAATCCTGCTCGCTGGCAAAACCCTCCGCACGCGCGGGGTTGACGTCCGAAACCGCATGCAGCGCGCCGAGCGCCTTTAGGGTGCGGATGTGGTTGCTGCCCCAGTATCCGCAACCGAGGACTGCAATGCGCGGTTTCATCAATTCATGACCATGGCTTTCGTGGCCGAGACATAGCGACGTGCCTCGCTGAACTCAACCCCGGCCTGTGCGCCCAAATGTCTGCCCGGCAAAGCTTTAGGCGCCAGCAATATGCCGGCGCGGCAGCCACTTCGATGCTTGACAGGCTTGGCCTCGCAACCTTATATCCGCGCGACCTTGGCGAACGCGCCGATATGCCTGCCGATTTAAGCTGGATTTCGGGCCTTCGCCGCCTTGGCGGGGTAGCTCAGTTGGTTAGAGCACGGGAATCATAATCCTGGGGTCGGGGGTTCAAGTCCCTCTCCCGCTACCACCTTACCCCCCACCGCTTTGACGCCGTTGGGGAAGGCCTTCTCGCCCAGAAGTGCGGTTAGACGCCCGGCGATTTCAACTTCGATTCCGCCGATCTTCAATGGATCTCGAAACACGGTGACGGTTTCGATCAAGTCCCGCATCGCCTCTGCGGATTCGGAATCGCCTGCCACAATTCCTTTTGCTAGCCCCGCTTGCAGTTGATTGAGTTGTTCCTCGTAGCGTGCCAGCACCGCAGGATGTAGCGCGATCACAGTGGCCGCCGCAGGCACTTGGTCCAGCTCGGCCACAATGCCCTTACGCTCCTCATTGAGCGTTGTTGATTGTGGTCCCAACACAGCTGGGTCGCCATGGCCCTTGGCGATGGCGTTGACCAGGCGCTCGATCTCCCGCGATAGTTCTCCAAGCCGTCGCTCCAAGCGAGTGCGCCGCGCATCGGAATCGGCTGCCAGGCGCCTCCGTTCTTCGTGATACGTCTGGACGTACTGGGCAATTACGTCAGGATGGCGCAACTCGGCGGCAAGGCCGTTCAGAACGGCGGTCTCCACCGTATCTAAGTAGAACGTTTTAGCATCAGGGCATATTCCGCTTTCCGTCGCGGCCGAACAGCGGATGCGAGTACGCTTGGACTTGTCAATGCCTTTTGATGACATTCCCGCTCCACAGGCACCGCACCTGAGGAGCCCCGCCAACATATGCCGTGGTCGGCGCTGATGGCTTGGATGAGTGATTGTGCGCGCCTTCTTCCTCTCCTGTGCCGCATCGAACAGCTCGGGCGAAACAATGGCAAGATCGGGAACGTCGACGGTTTGCCATTCGTCTTTAGGATTTGGACGCGAGACACGCTTCCCAGTATCAGGGTCCTTGACCATTCGGACCCTGTTCCAGATCAAGCGACCGGCATAAAGCTCATTCTGGAGCAGGCCGGTCCCTCTTTGCGCATTTCCATTGATGGTAGAGGCATTCCAGGCTCGACCACGTGGTGCCGGTATGCTTTCCTTATTGAGATTGTGAGCGATATCGCGTGGAGTTTGTCCGTCGACGTACTCCTTGAAGATACGACGCACGATCGCAGCTTCATGATCTGCGATCAGGCGCTTCCCAGGGTTTCCTAAAACGTAAGAGTAGCCGTAGGTCAATCCACCAGCGTGGAGTCCTCTGTTGATCCGGCCGGCTTGGCCGCGCCGAACTTTGTGAGCAATGTCCTCTCGATAGAGTTGCCCAACTAGGCCGCGAAGCCCAACCAAGACTGTGTTGACCACACCCTCGTGGACGGCACGGATTTCGATGCCAAGAAATGAAAGGCGCTTGTGAATGCCTGCAAGGTCTTCCATGTCGCGAGAGAGCCGATCAAGTGCCTCCACGACAAGCACATCAAATTCGTGCTCACGAGCTTTGTCCATAAGGTGGAGCAAACCATCACGCCCCAAGACTGAACCGCCGGAGCGGGCTCGATCGTCGAACGTTGCGACAACGTCCAAATCCTCGCGCTCGGCATACGCCCGGCATAACGCGAGTTGATCGTCTATCGATCGCTCATTCTGAAGATCGGTTGAGAAGCGTGCGTAGATCGCGGCTCGATTCATGATGTGTTTTCTCGGCCTGTTCACGCGCGTGATCCTCGCGGGCGGCTTGCCGCGCGAGAGCGCTTGCAAGGCGCAGAATCGCTCTATCGGGCACACGGCGCAAGACCCGTTTGTTGGATTTCACCACCATTGCTGGCAGTGCTCGGTGTGGGTCGAGAATGGCGATGGACTTGCTAAATTCGCGGACAGCTTTCCGCAGGATGCGCGTCCTCCTTTAAGCCAACCGAGATCGCGATTTTTCTCCATACCTAGTAAGATGTATTCATTCGAGAGCTGACAGAAGCAGGCAAACCGGCCAATCGCAGAAACGGATAGTATGGCGTGCTATTCGGAAATCTGCCTGCCTGACCGGTTGCTCTCGTTCATGTCAGGAAGAGGAAAAGAGCGTCCAATATGGGCGGCCCAGGCCGCTATCTAGGAGGTGTCTCCCTTGGGATGGAAGGCTGTGATCTGCTGCGAGCGGCAAGAACTGCGACTCTAAGTCAGTAGCGTTCGCCGTCTTAGCCCAATTGTCCTTGCACCTCCAACTAGTGAGGCTTCCAGAGGAAGACCAGTCGCGACAGGAAGCCGACGTTTCCATCGGCGACCAGATCCGACTTGACGGAAAGTTAGCTACATCTAAATGTTTGTGCGCGGCGGGTGGTGCCCTCCATCGCCTGCTGAAGATCGGGCCTCCGATCGGCCCGCGTCCTCCGCCAGAGGCGCGGGCTTTTCGGTGGTTGGGGCTAACTGCCGGTTGTGCCGCGCCGCCATCGCCCGCGCCGGTTTTCCTGCGCCATCCCCATGGCCAACCGATCCGGCCCGCACGCCGCACTTGCCCGCCTGGCGTCGTTCTCCCCGCCTGAGGAATACCTATTAACCTCTCGCAGGCGGCACCATGGAAAACGCGGCGATGATCGCCTCGAGCGACACATTCAGTGCGTTCGAAAAGGTCCTGCCCTTCTGCCAAATCGCAACGTAGTGATAAAGCGCGGATGGTTCCACCGGCTTTATTCCCAAGTGAAACGCCGCGTATTCACGCGCGATGATCTCATTGGTTATCGAAATGCCCAGGCCAGCCGAAACGTATCCGGCTTCGTGACCGTTGCAATCGAATTCCACCAGTATGTCCGGCTCGACGCCGGCGAAGCGCAAGGCATTGAAGTTCATTTGGTGGGCGGCGAACTGCGGATCGATGTCGACGATCGTTTCGCCTGCCAGGTCGTGAGCCTCGATACAGGTCTGTTGTGAGAAGCGGTGGTCGGGATGGAAAATGCATACGTTTCGTGCCGATCCAAGCGGCGCCCATTCAAACAGGCGTGGATCCAGGGGCAATCTCGAGATCCCGAGATCTGCGCGTCCAGCGAGGATGTGCTCGCCGATCTGCTCATAGCTTCCCGAAATCGACCGGACATTCGAAGCGGTCTTTGAGTGGATAATCGCCACAACCTTGGGCAAGGTCACGAAACCGAAAACGGATGGCGCGGCAATCGCGATTCGCTGCTTCTCCTCGTTCTTCATAGCGAAGATCGACGCTTCCAGGCGATCCAGCGACGTCAGGGCAAGTTCTACGTTTCGCAGGAGTTCCCAGGCTTCCTGCAAGGGAACGATGCGGTTGGCTGATCTCTTGAAGAGTGTGATGCCGAGCGTGGTCTCGAGCTGCTTCACATGTTGACTGACGGCCGGCTGGCTTATCCCGAGTGCTACCGCCGCTCGCCTTGTCGAACCAGCCCGCAACACTTCTCGGAAGACCTTCAGTTGACGGAGCTTCAGGTCGCTCTGCAGCAACTCCATTCCCTGCGCTCCTTTCCCTGATAACGCCACCCGGGAAGCAGATAACGCCAACCTGGGGAGTAACGAACCGCCTCAGTATATAACGGTGCGTTATAGATGAAATAATAAAAATTATAGATTGAGTGTGTAATTTCAAGCGCTAGAATTAGACAATATCTCAAATTAACTCCGAGTTACAAATTTAACAATTCGCAACCTTGAGTTATACGACTTGGTCTGAGTGACAAAGGCCGGCGTATCTTGCGGTATTGCGAGTCGAGGAAAGCGCCCCATGGGTGGTTTTACTACTCAATTTGTTGTTGCGCTCACCGTGACCATAAGCCTGGCCCTTGTCAGCGGCTGCCTGGGTACGGCATTTGGGTTGTTTTTGGCTATTTCGAAGGGCACGGCACAACCGCGCCTCAACGCGATCGTGACGGCCTACACCACGGTTGTCCGTGGTGTACCAGAACTTCTCATTATCCTGCTCATCTACTTCGGCGGAACCACGCTCGCCAGCAAGATCGCCGGCCGCTATGTGGAGGTGAACGCGTTCACCGCAGGCGTTATCGCGCTCTCGGTCGTCTTCAGCGGTTATGCGACCGAAGTGTTTCGCGGCGCGATTGCGGCAGTGCCAGCGGGTCAAACCGAAGCGGCAAAGTCGCTTGGTCTGAATGCCTGGCAGCGCTGGGTGTTCGTCATCGGACCTCAGATGCTGCGATTGGCGCTGCCCGCCTATGGCAACCTCTGGATTTCGCTCTTCAAGGATACCGCGCTGGTCTCGATCGTCGGCCTGAGCGACATCATGCGCGTTGCGTATGTGGGGGCCGGATCCTTGCGCGCACCGTTGACCTTCTACCTTGCGGCCTCCGCTCTCTATCTCTCGCTGACCACCGTCACGCTGCTCTCGATCCGGCTGGCTGAGCGGCGCTATCCGGCACTCGGCCGGTAGGAGGGTGCAACCGATGAACCTCAGCTTGATGTTCGACGCAATGGTTGTCCTGCCTTCGGGCGTTGGTCTCACATTGACTCTGACGGTCTTGTCGCTGGCGGCCGGATTTCTTCTGTCCGTGCCGCTGGCCTTCATGCGCGCGTTTGGACGTCCCGGCCTCTCGCTCGCGGTGCTCGCATACACCTATGTCGTACGCGGCACGCCGATGCTTGTTCAGCTCTTCCTGCTCTACTACGGCCTCGGTCAGATCCAGGCGGTGCGAACCAGCATCTTCTGGGTGATCCTGCGCGACCCTTTCTGGTGCGCCCTGCTTACATTTTCGCTGAACAGCGCGGCGCACACCACCGAGATTCTGTGCCGTGGTCTCCAGTCCGTGCCTAAGGGTGTCACCGAGGCGGCCACGTCTCTCGGCTTGAAACGCTTCCAGATCGCTCGCCTGGTCACCTTCCCGATCGCTTTCAGGATATCGCTCCCGGCGTACGGCAACGAGATCGTCGGGATGATCAAGGGCTCGTCGCTCGCGAGCACCGTGACGCTGCTCGAGATCACCGGCATGGCGAGACAGATGGTGTCGACCACGTTCGCGCCGTACGAGATCTTCATCGTCGCCGGTGCGATCTACCTATCGCTCACCTCGATCGCGGTGAAAGCGATCCAGTTGCTGGAGCGATGGCTTTCGACCGACGGCCATCCGGTGCGTCGACGAAAGGCGCGATTGCGCCCGCCATTGCCTGGCCCCGAGACCACGACGCCCCTGCCCTGACCCGCAGGTTATTTCGGCAGCCCTTTCCATCCAAACCAACGAAGAGGTGCATCATGCGCATACCCCTGGCTATTGCTGTTTCTATCGCATCCCTGATGTCGGCATTTCCGGCCAACGCCGAAAGCGAGCGCGTCATATCGATTGCGACTGAAGGCGCCTCGCCGCCCTGGGACGGCACCGACGCGAACGGTCAGCTCTACGGTTACGATATCGATGTCGGACAGGAGCTGTGCCGTCGCATCGAGATCAAATGTACCTTCGTCCCGCAGGATTGGGACGGGATCATCCCGGCACTGCTTGTCGGCAAGTTCGACGTCATCATGTCTGGCATGGCGATCACGGAAAAACGCAAGCAGTCGATCGCCTTCTCGATCCCCTACGCTGCCGGCTTCAACCAGTTCGTGGTGCGCAAAGACCTGGGTCTCGACGCCGGCGACACCAAGGAAAAGGTCAACCTCTCGACCATCGGGGACAAGGAGAAGGCGACCATCGAACGCCTCAGATCGACACTCGCCGGCAAGGCGATCGGGGCCCTGCGCTCGTCGAATTCGGAAGCAGTCGTGAAGGAAATCCTGGGCGATGTCGTGACCATTCGCAGTTACGACAGCCTCGACAATTTGAAACTCGACCTTGCCGCGGGTCGCATCGACGGCGGCCTCGCCGACTATTTCACCTGGCGGGATTTTCTGGAGACACCTTCCGGTTCGGATGCGGTGTTTTTCGGGCCAGAATTGAAGGGCGGGCTTTGGGGGCCGGGCGTCGGCGTCGGCATGCGCAAGGACGATACCGACTTGCTCGCCAAGTTCAACGCGGCAATCGACGCGGCCACCAAGGATGGGACGATCAAGGCGCTGAGCCTGAAATGGTTCAAGAGCGATATCTCACCGGCCCTCTCGCAATAGCGGCAACCGACTTCGACATTGACGTGGCGCTAGCCGGAACGCCGGCGCCCTCCCCTCCTTCAAGGCGAGTTCCATGAAAGACCAGTTCTGCGCGGTCGTTACCGGCCAATCCCTGATCACGCACGACATCCGTGACGTCAAAGACGAACGCTTCATCGCGGTTACGGACTTCCTGCGCCAAGGCGACGTCGTCTTCACCAACTTCGAGTCGACGATCCTCGGCAAGCACGGCGGGTGGCCGACCAAGGGCAAATACTTCGGATATTCCAGGGCTGAAGTGCTCGACGCATTGCAGGCCATCGGTTTCAATGCGCTTGCGCTCGCGAACAACCACGCCTTCGATCTCGGAGCTGGCGGCATCCTCTCGACGCTGGAGGAGGTGGAAGCGCGCGGTTTCCTGCATGCCGGAATCGGGGCCGACGAGACGGACGCGAGGAAACCGGGCCGCAGCAGGCTGGGCGCCCGCGAGGTCGCGCTTCTTGCGATGGATGCAGGCCCCGGCCCGACCAACATGTATGCCGAAGACCGCACGGCCTTCCGACCGGCTCGACCCGGCGTCAATCGCCTGAAAACCGTTCGAAAGATCGGGGTGCCGGACGGACATTTCCGCAGATTGGCAAGGCTGGGCACTCATTTGCAAAGCTCCCGCTTTGAACTGGCCAACTATGCGCAACCGGAGGACCCGATGGAGGTGTCGGCCGACAAGGAGATCAATTTCTACGGCACCGTATTCGCGCAAGCCGCCGATTTCGGCCGTCTGATCGAAGTCGATCAGCGGAGTGCGAGTGTCCATTTGTCCGCCATCGGGCACGCGGCGGCACAAGGCGATTTCGTCATCGCCTATCTGCACCACCATCATTGGGAACCTGGTTGGCAGGACGTGCCGCGCTGGGTGCAGACCTTTGCGCGGATGTGCATCGACGCCGGCGCGAACCTGTTCGTCAGCCACGGCGCGCCGGTGCTGCAGGCCGTGGAAATCTACAATGGCTCGCCGATCTTCTATGGCCTCGGAAACTTCCTATTCCACGTCCACCCCGACGAAACCGAATGGGATCCACCGGAGGTCTGGCAAAGCATTATCGCCGCGTGCCGCTATGATGCGGGCGGAAACCTCGCAGAAATAGACCTCCTGCCCGTCGTGATCGGCGCGGAAGCTCAGTCTCTCGGATCGGCAACGGGCCGATTGGTACCCGTCGCCGCCACGGGAAGCGTGGCGCGAGACATCCTCGAGGGATTCGCGACCCGCTCGGGGGAGTTCGGTGTCGAAATCGAAGTGTCCTCGACTTGCGGCCGCATCGCCCTGCCCGCCGCACGAAAATTCGGCTGACGCGCCCGACGCCGTTAGACGGTCCTGCATTCGGCCGGCGCCGATTCGCCGGCGGTTTCGCTATCCGCCTTTGTGTCTAGGAGGGCCAGTTCTTCTCCTAAAGCTGCGATCAGGGACGAGACGCGACCGCGCACACGCGGCGGAAGTTTCATTAGCCCTTCAATCAGTCGCCGACCCTCCGCGCTGGCAATGAAATCCAGGCGCTCATCGACCGGCAGGGGCTGCGTCTCGACGCGGGTCTCATCGTTTCCCGGCAGGCCGTCGAAGAAGCGACTGACCGGAACGCCGAGTGAGCTGGCGATCTCGTAGAGCATCGACGCGCTCACGCGGTTTCTCGCGTTCTCGTATTTCTGAAGCTGCTGGAAACTGATGCCGATGGATCGGGCAAGCTGGGCTTGCGATACGTCCGATTGGACGCGAACCGTCGCAATTTGCCTGCCGACATGCTGATCGGCGGGATGAGGATCACTGTCGATCTTTGGCTTCGGCCCCGTCCGAAGGAGGACGGAGCGTTGCGGTTTCAACAAGGCCTTTTGATCCTCCACAAGTCAGTCGGATAGAGAGCCTGCTGCCTACGATCCGGGCTCTTCGCACCGATGTTCTCTGCAGGTCGAATCGCCACTTAATATACCTTATAGGGTTCAAAATTACCCTATAGGTGGCAAAGAAAATCTGCCTGCCGATTGTGGACTTATGGTCAGTCCACGACAGATTCGAGCCGCACGGGCTTTGCTTGGTTGGTCGCAGCAGGAGCTTGCCGACAAGGCAATTGTGTCTTTGAATGCGCTGGTCCGGTTGGAAAACGGCACGGTAGATTCCCGGATCAGCACTTTGCAGGCCATTGAGGCGGCTCTGACAAAAGCGGGTGTCGAATTCTTGTCCGCTGGTCAAAAGGGTGAAGGTGTACGGCTCTTAGATCCTCTGGTTTGAATATCGCGTTCGCGGCAAGACAGGTTTCTCGCAATTGCAATTGCCACAACTACCCTCCGGCGGGTGACGAGAGGCAAAGTCGTGATATTGTCGGAATCAGCCATGATCCGAGTTTCCTGAAGCTTGGTTGTGGTCAGGCTGGGCAGATGCTGCACCATCCGTCCGTCAACTTGATTGCAAATTGTCTAACGTCCGTCATTTAAGCTGACATTCGCTCCAGAGTCAACCAAAAAGTCTGATTTTAACCGATGAGCCAAATTTCCGTGGAGCAATGCAGAGGCGCCCGAGCGATGTTAGGCTGGAGCCAAGCTGAACTGGCAGAATCTGCAAGTGTTTCGCGCGCTACGGTTGTGGATTTCGAACGAGGATTGCGCGTCCCACATCGCAACAACCTCGGTGCCATTCGTGAAGCGCTCGAAGCTGCCGGTATAGAATTTATTCCGGAGAACGGCGGCGGTGCTGGCGTGCGCCTGGCCAAACGGCGTTAGCGGCGGCGAACGCACCGCCTCGTGCGATTTGCCCAAATCTGAAGCCATCCTGGTGTGCGAATTGAAGACAACTAGCTCGGTTTAGGTGACCCGTTGCAGACACCAACTTCCGACCCCTTTCGCGCCAAAACGCGGACATTTGAGTTCGCACGCACCAAGGAGGGGCTTTGGGGTCGAGAGCGGAGTGGCAGCTTACAGTATGATGATTTCAGATGCGGCCGTTCCGCTGCTGGCCCATGAGCTGACGTCAAAAACTCATCGGGCATGTCCGACAGTGTGAAAATCGTATTTCACACTAAGAGAACCGACTAGGCAGCGGTTAGAATCGGGGCAATGGCCAGAGGACCCCTGCGACAGTAGGCGTACTTGGCGTTGTGACACGCGGGCCATGCTGGAGATCGTTGATGAATCCCACTCGCCCTAGCCCTTTTGCACCACAGAGCACGATACAGTCACGCGGTGTTGTGGGCTATTTTACCATGCGACCGGCCAACGCTGGCTCGAGAGAGGCCTGTTCCGCGGGCGGCAACCGTATCCTTCAAGACCATACCTATGACTCGCATTTTTTGCCGCTCGGAGCGATAAAAGTCAAAGGCGGTAACTTTTGGTGTAAGACATCGCCAATGGGTGGGGCAAATAGTTGCAAACGATGAGTAAGTTTCTGTGGTCTTCCTTAGTTCGCGTCATTGCGTTCTGGGGCATTGTCGTTGGCGTGATTTATGTCGCGTCGCTGCGCTTACCTTGGCTAGATCTGACACTGATATCTCAGGCATTTCAGGGCATTGGGAACTCAATTGCCGCTGGCGATGGTGAAGCGGCCATCGCGATTGCCCGTAATCAGAACTTTGTCTATTCACTCGCCTTGCTGATCTTCTTCAGCGGCGCAGGCCTGCTGGTTGCATTCCTCGTGATGCATACGCTGACTGTAATGGCTTCCCTGTTTTTTTTGCGACGGCAGATAACGAGTCGCAAGAATGCTATTCAATTTGCTCGCGACTATGAGATAGAAATCTTGCCGCGGCTGCTTCGTCATCGTTTAGTGGGCGTCGCATGGAAGGAATTTGACGAGACCCTTCTAAAGGGCAAGGTCGAAACCGGCGGCCCAATTCAGAATACGATCCGGCCACAGAGTTTCATAAATTATGGGTTGGTTCGAGAGAAACTGCCCGGCCTGAAAATTATCGGAAGCATCTCCGGCTATTTCGTCGGGATCGGTTTGCTGCTCACTTTTATCGGCATCGTATTGGCCCTCCATGAAGCTGCCAAGGGCGCCAGTAGCAGCGATATAAACGTTATGAAGAACGCTATGTTTAATCTGCTGAGCGTCGCTTCATTCAAATTCGCAACGTCGATAGCAGGCCTCTTTACGTCGATCGTATTTGCTCTTTTTTCCAGATTTCTGATCATTGGAATTGAGGGGGCTCTGGCCAAATTCTGCGAGGTTGTCGAGCATCAATTACAATATACTGCACCGCAGTCGATCACCGCCGAAATGAACGAGGTCGGAAAGGAACAGCGGGATCATTTGCGTGAGATCAGCAGCGACCGGTACTTCAGCAAGCTCGCCGATGCAGTCGGTCCGCTGTTGGAAGAAGCAATGTCACGTGCGATGCAACCCGTGACCGCCAACATCGCCTCCGCACTGGAGCAACTGAAATCAACGAGCCAGACCGGTCTCGCAGATATGACCAAAGATTTTGCAGCTGCATTGCATGGCAATGCGGGCACGGAGATGAAAGGACTGCAAGAGGCGCTACGCGAAATCCAAGTCTCGCTCGTCGAGACGCACAAGGGATTGAGGGGTGGAGGCGAGGATTTCTCACGCCGACTGTCGGAAGCGGCTGAGAATCTCAATCGGCTTGTGGGCGAGGCTGGATCTCGGCTGGAAGGAAGTGCGGAACAGAGCCGGGCAGGACTGGCTGATGTTGTCGCAGCATTCAAGCAGACCATGGATGCTGCCAACTCACGTGTTGAAACCGAACTGGGCAAAGCCGCCGCCGGTGCCTCAAGCAAAGTCGAAGACGCAATGGGGAGGGTACTGGAGCGTTTGGAAGGCCAGGTTGGATCACTGATGAAAGGGCTGGGCGATTTCCAGGCCAGCACCGTCGAAAGCGTCGAACAGACGAGAGCGAAATTGCGCGAGAGCCAAGACGGACTGGTCGCTTCGATGACAGCGGCCTCGTCAGAAGCCGCGGAGGCCTTTACGACAGGGATGGCAGACGCACTAAGTCGCATAGCTGCGGAAATCGATCGCTTCCAAGCAGCCATGGGCCGTGGCGAGATTGCCCTTTCAAAACAAGCGAGTGCTATCGGTGACGCAACCGGTCAGACTAGGTCAGTAGCTGATGCCTTTGCCGAAACGGCGCAACAAGTAAGAATAGCAGCGTCGCCACTTATTCAGACAGCGGATCGCATGGCGCAAGCGACCAGCGAGATGAACGCCGCGGTCACGCGGACCGTCTCGAGCATGGAAGCCGCGAACGCCGCGTCAGGTACCCTGTCGGAAACCCTTGCGGGGCATATCGAGCGGCTGACTGAGCTCTGGCAGGGATACCGCGCGCAGTTCGACAAGGTAGACCAGGATCTAGCTAAGGCCATCAGTGCGCTTTCGGACGCGACAAGCGCTCAGGCCGAGCGGCTGGCAGGATTTACTCGGGAGACAGATAAGAACCTAGGGGAAGCCGTTTCGCGATTGGGGACATTTTTGTCTGAGATTAGCGAGAGCACGACTGATCTCAGCGATAGCGTGGAAAAGCTCGTAACCAAGGTTCGTCCAATGGCCGCTGAGTGATGACCATGAGCGACATTGCTTTTCAACAATCAGAATCACATGCGGACGAGGACGAGAACTATTTCGTCTCGATGACCGACATGATGGTCGGTATCCTGTTCATCTTCATTATCCTTCTGATGGTTTTTGCTCTCAATTTTAGACAGCAGACTGAAAAATCGGAAGATCAGATCAAGAAATTAGAGACCGCCGCTGAAGCGGCTCAGTCCGTCAATGCAAAGCTCAGGGAGATACAGAAAGATGTCCGGTCGGAGATCGACTCGATCAGCGCTGCCGACCGCGTGCGTACAGAGCTGCTTGAGGAAATTCAGGCCAAGTTGAAGGATCAGGGGCTGATCGTCACCATTGACCCGGTGAGCGGCGTGGTGAGGCTTGGTGACAACGCCATCAACTTTCCGCGAAGGGTTGCGGCCCTGGACGACGTAGCTTCGCAGCGAGTGGCAATCCTCGCCAGAGTGCTTGCTGATGTACTTCCAAAATACACGGGAACCGCTGGCGATTTGCCCGCCCATTTGGAGACCGTTTTCATCGAGGGTCATACCGATAGCACTGGTGTCGATCGCGACAATTGGACTTTGTCTACCGAGAGGGCCGTGAACACATTCCGTGGTCTCTCGGAAGCCGAACCAAGTTTGAGAACACTGCTGAACAGCGCTGATACGGAAGTGCTCTCGGTCGCTGGCTATGCCTCAACCCGCCCTATACGTGACTTTAGCGACGACGATGGGCGGCAAAGAAGAATCGACCTGCGTTTTGTCATGGACACCAACAATTTGGAACGGCTGCGCGGTGTACTCGAACTGACGGACACTATGAAAAGCCAACTCGAGTTCCTGCAGAAGTCCTTGGATGATGTCAGTGTCCACTAACTTCAGGCTTGCGTGCCAGGCAGCGCATGCGATCGGAAATCTGCCACCAGTCCGGCTGCCTGATGTCTCTGCCACAGCCAAAGCCTTGCTAAAACTTCAGGCACTGCCAACTACGGCGCGCGAGCCGGCCGCAGTTGACTTGAATCAAGTCGCGCTGCAAATCGCTGAGCAACTCGCTGCCGGTACAGTCTTGACACGAAAACAACTGCGCGAAGCCCCTTGGTGTTTGTGGAGTACAAAGCCAGCGCTCGCGGAAGACCAGGGCCTTCTGGAAGGCCTCCTTCGTCTGATATCTGGCGCCACAAGCGCGCGCCCGTTTCGAACATTGGCTACAGCCTTTTTGGCTGCCTATGGCGAACAGCAGGTTGGGCGCGTTGCGGCTGCTGCGGTGCTCTCGCTATTGGCAACGAAATGGAAAGGCGTTTGGGGATTCCTGCAAGACAGATATTCGATTTTTGATCTCATAGCGGGCCCGAAGCGGCTGGCATTAGAGGTAAATGCCAGCGGCCGTTCTCCCGCTGAGATATTGAGCGACGCCGGTCTTGGCGCGATGAATGCGAAAAGTGGACTCACGGAGGCTGTGATCTTGGCGCTCCTCACTGAACTGGGAAACGGAGTTGAACGTGACCATCTCGCCAGGCTTGAAAAAGTCAGACGGTTCGCGCTCAGGGCCGATGGGCTCCCAATCTTCGGTGGTCAAAAAAACCAGATTCTTGAGGCGCTGCTTCGGCCGATAGCGCTGCGCCCTCCTGGTGAAGAGACGCAGGACGAGTTTCTTCGTTTGATTGTATTAGCCTTTGGTGACCCTAGGCTTCGCCCGGGTCAATGGGTCGGGCTCCCACATAAAGACATTGTCATCGGATGGTTGACCCGGCAGTCGCTACGACAATTTCTGGACGTCGTTGATGCGACCACAAACGACAAGCTTATGTGGAAGTATCGCCGAGCGTTCTGGGAAGGAACGTACGAATATTTTCGGCGTAGCGGTGTAACCATTGAAGCCTGGGTAGCATTCGGCCCAGATGGGTTGAAGCATGCGCGTCACACCTTTAAGGATACAAAATTCGCCGCAATTCACTCTACTGGCAAGCAGGTTGAGAGCGGCCATGCAGTTTTGCTATTCCGAATTGGACGTTGTCTGATTGCTGACTGGAGTCACAATGGGAAGTGCAACGTCTGGTCCGATGCCAATGCCAAGAGCGCACCTAGGATGTTCGAAATGAGATACGGCTCTGATGAGGTTCGGATAGCCGGCGCCGCCGGCAATATGAAGACACGTGAGCTATTCTCGATCATGCATATGGCATCCGAAACCTATAATTGGCAGGATCAGGTGGCACAACGTCTCTTCGAAGTGACAAGCCACCGCGTTCCACGCTCCGCATATAAACTCTGATCATGTCGTTCAGTTTTCAGTTCAAATCGTCCGCCGCCGCAGGCCAGATTACACTCACCGAAAGCAGATTATTCCGGCAGTCGCCCATTCCTGTCGAGCGCTGGAGTGAGGTGCCAAATCAGCTACAATCGACGGTCCGCCAGCTTATCTCCCTGATCGAGGCCACCAAGGCCACAACAGACGGAACCGTGCTGATAATCCCCAATGAGGATTTGCTGGCACTGCCAGGCGTATTGCTGGCAAGGGTTGGAGTGCCCGAAGTCGCTGGTGTGGTCGTAAGTTTGGAATTGTCCGGCAGAGTGGAATCTCCGACTGGACGCATCAATGTTTCTTGGGAAGATCCGCTTTCCAGGAAGCTCAATCCGAAGATCGAGGGCATCGTCATACAGAGTGCCAATGGCCGTGGCCGCCTCACAGGATCGATCTACGGTCTGCTACGCGCAGTCGATGGATACAACGACACTTTTGGGCAGAGTGACCGCATTCCGTATTGGCAACCAGTCCAAGAATTTCTCGAAACTCTGGCAGACAGCAAAGTCAAAGTCGATCGAACCCTAACAAGCTTGCGCATTTATCAAGCGGGTGCCTTCGCGCTCGATGTACGCGCGGCTGCAGGCGGGCCGAAATTCGATCCCATTCTGATGGGTCCCGGCAAGCGTCTAAACCTGTTGGATGACATACCAGAGTCGGCTCCAGATGACGCTGATAATGACGGCCTGGACCTGCGCGACGGCGAGAAGGATGCGCTGCTCGGCCCGCAAGAACATGGCGCATTTAGCAAGGCATTTAACGCGGATAACTTGCCCACCAGACCGACCTATCCGATTGCTCGCAATACGTATCTCGTTCTGGAGAGCGACCTTCGAGAAGGCCTGGATCTGGTAAAGAAGATCCGAGGGGCGAGTGGGGAGGAGCGGCGCGCGTTCCTAAAGAATCCACGGACTTATCTCGCCAGCGCCTTTCCTCATCTTGGCGAAATGGCGGGCACCCTTTTTGTGGAGACCCAACAATATTCGGAGCGAGTGCGAGGGCTGGGGTTGTGGGAGAAACCCAAGCTGACCTGGCTTGCGCGAAAAAGCAGCGGATGGCTCCCGGAAGGCTTTGTGATCCGGATCGGTGAGACCTCCGTAGAGGTGGACGAGCAGGGAATTGCCGATCTTGCCCAAGCGGCAGAACGTGCCGCGGAAGCGGACGCTGCGATGGTCTCTTTTCAGGGGGTGGAGTATCCGAAGCGTGATGTTGAGGAGGCGCTGGAGGGCGTCCGCCAGCAATTCGACGAGAACGGGCCTTCTTACGAAACCGAACCACCTGATTCGGAAGACGAACCCGAAAAAGATCGTCAGGTACTGTTGATAGACGATCACATTGAAGAGGCGAAACACACTCAAACGCAACAACGTAGGATGGAGCTGCCGTTGGTGTTTCCATCTGACCTTGTGTCTACCATACCAAAGGAACACCAACAACGAGGCTTCCAGTGGCTCGTCAGGGCATGGGTGGAGGGCTACCCCGGCGTGCTGCTTGCCGACGATATGGGTCTGGGAAAGACAATGCAGGCCCTTTCTTTCCTGGCCTGGTTTCGTGTGAACCGCGCAGCGATAACTGGGGCGATCCGGGAGATAGCTGGGCCGGTCCTGATCGTCGCTCCAACGGCTCTGCTGCGCAATTGGCGAAAAGAGGCAGACACCCATCTCGTCGGCGATGCACTTGGCGAATGCCTCGAGGCATTTGGCTCACGCCTCAAATACCTCAAGAAACCAATGGACCCAGATTGGACCCCGGAGGACGCGCTTGATGTCCACACGCTAAGATTAGCTGACTGGATACTGACGACATACGAAACGCTCGCCACCTATCACCGGGCCTTCGCGCGCGTTGCCTATTCGATCGCTATCTTCGACGAGATGCAAAAAATCAAAGCGCCCGATACGATCAACACTCACTCAGCCAAAACTTTGAATGCAAATTTCGTCATAGGGCTCACTGGAACACCGATAGAGAACCGAATCGAAGACCTGTGGTGTATCATGGATCGCGTTTCGCCAGGCCACCTAGGCGGCCTGAAAGCGTTCTCGAAGACATATGGCGGTGAGAGTGCCGATGCTCTCAAGGAACTGAAGCAAAAACTCGACCAATGGGTTGGCAAGCGACCTCCCGTGATGCTTCGGCGAATGAAGGCTGACCATCTGCCAGGCCTCCCCGACAGGAAGTTCGACCACCATCCTTCCGACATGCCCGGCCCGCAGGCTGCAGCATATGAGGCTGTGGTTCGTGCTGCGAAACAGCATCGCGGTAACAAGAGTGATATGCTCAAGACCATCCACGATCTGAGGGGCATATCGCTGCATCCTGATGGCGGCGGTAGTATCGACGTCACTGACCCGCACGCCCGACGCAAATGGATTGAAGCGTCGGCTCGGGTAAGCAAGACCATGGACATCCTGAGACGGATCCAGGCGCAAGGCGAGAAAGCCCTGGTGTTTATCGAAGACCTTGCCGTGCAGGCGACTTTTGCTGCCGTTGTGGCCGAGGAATTCAATCTGGCTTCGATCCCGGCGATCATCAACGGTAGTCTTGATGGCGATAAGCGTCAGGCGGTCGTGGACAGGTTCCAAGCCTCAAAGCCGGGTTTCGGTCTGATGGTCTTGTCTCCGAAGGCCGCCGGGATTGGGTTGACGATTACTGCAGCCAACCACGTCATTCACCTCAGCAGATGGTGGAATCCTGCAGTGGAAGATCAATGCAACGATCGAGCCTATCGGATCGGCCAGGAAAAGCCCGTGACGGTCCACCTGCCGATTGCACGGCATCCGGTCTTTGGCGAAAGCTCTTTCGACGTCAAACTGAACGCATTGCTTGAGCGCAAACGGGCCCTGTCGCGAGATATGTTGGTCCCGCCGATTTGGGATGCTGACATTGACGATCTGTTCTCAGCCACTGTGGGCTAGTTCCCAGATGCGACGAAATCCTCGATAAACTCCGAGCCCGGCGCAACTGCCGAGATAACTAGCCGATCTCGGGCTCGTGTAGAGGCAACGTAGAACAGTTGCCGTTCCGTGGCGATCACCTCATCCAACTCGAAATCGTCCGCCACATCGGCCACGCGCTCTTCGAGTGGAAGCACGTTCTCGTCGCAGGCCATCAAAACAACGAGCCGAAATTCGAGGCCCTTGGCCAGATGCATTATGCCGACCAGCGCGCTCTCGGCGTCGTGATCGCGTCGATCGACGAAGGTTCGCATTGGCAGGCCGGCAAATCTGGCTGCAGATCGGGCTCGATCGAGTTGTATCTCGGAGCGGACAAACATGCCGATCTCGCCTGGCTTGAACCCTTCCGCCAGGACCTCTTTCAAATAGTTGCCGACAGCTGCGATCTCTGCATCCTCATCCTTTTCGATCAGAACGAACGGTTCGGGCCCATCGAATACCGAAATCGTTCCAAGACGTACGTCTTCATTTCCGTCAACATCGCGAACCTTGCCAGGCAGCAAGCGATCAGCTGCCCGGCGAATTTGGTGCGAGGTTCGATAGTTTACTTTGAGGGTCGTGGAACGTCCGCGAATGTCCACGCCGAGAACTTTCCAGGAGAAAGGCTGCTGAAAAATACGCTGACCGAGATCGCCGGAGAAGAACAGTGCGTCCGACGCTTCCGGCGCTATGGCGGCGAGAAATCGAAGCTCCGCGACGCCCAGGTCTTGTGCCTCGTCTACAACGATATGGGTGAAGGGCTTTTCCCGACGGGCGGCGAAATGTCCTGTCGCGGCCGCGAACACTCCAGCCTTGGTCATCAGTCCGCTGGTAGCAAGCCGCTGACGCATCATCCCGAAGACGCTCCACAAACGTTCTCGCTGTTTCGGCCCGAGCCGATTCTTACGACCCATCCGCGGCACAGAGGCGTATGTGTCGGCATTTTCGATTTGCCAGGCGTCGATAACGTGCGTCCATTCCGAGTTCAGAAATTGTGGAGTGACCTCGTGCACGCCGGCCTCTTCGGCTGCCTTGGCCAACATTGATCGGATCATGTCCTCGCTCGCCAGACGCGGCTCTTTGCCAGTAGCGAGAGTCAGCAATTCCCTGGCAATGGCATCGAACGAACCGATCGTCACACGCTCCGGCAGCTTCGAGCCATCACCGCAGAGCAGCCGAAGCTTGGTTGAAATATTGCGCGCCAGCGGATCGGAGAAGGTGGTCAGCAGCACCCTTGCGTCAGGATTCTCGCGCAGGATGCGAACGACCCGATGCAGTGCTACCACCGTCTTGCCGGTCCCTGCCGAACCCGCGACACGCGCGGGACCGGAGTAATTTCGTTGCACCACACCACGCTGGCTCGGATGGAGGAAAACGGCCCAGCGCTCGAATGGTGCATCCAGCGCTGCCTTGAGTTCCTCAATGCCGTCCAACACTCGAAAACGGCGCAGCGTGTCGGGATGAGTCAAGGGGTCGGCGGTTACAGTGACGGCCGGCATTAGTATTCCACTCACAGCGTAGTCGAGCAGGCCTTCCGAAGCCTCTTGAGGAAGGTGCGCGGCCAAAGCGTAGAACTGCTCCTCGTTGGCGCCCAGGACGTCGGCGACCCAATCTTGCGGCACGCCAATTGAAAGCAGATCGGCTTCTCGCAGCCTGTCGAAAAGCGGAGGTGAGATTGCCGGAGCCGAAGCGCGCGCTTGCGCCTCTAGCAACGGCTCCGTCTGCCCGGTGGTATGCGGCGGGGTGACCTCGTCCACCAGTTCGCGTACTTCACGAATCTGAATCGCACCGGTGGTCGGATGCGCATCGATAACCCGCCGCTCAGCCCATTTGTAGGCCTCGTCGTGATGGTCGACATAGACGAGCATCAGGCTGCCGCCCGACTTGTGGACTATGATCCGAAGGTCTCGGCTGACCCGCACCGACCAGAAATTCGGATCGCGCGACTTATCGATGCGGTGCATTTGCAGCCCGGGCTGATCCGGATTGGTCTGCAGATCGTAGGCCGTCAACTTCGCCTGCTTCTGCTCATCATTGGCAAGGCGGGCCAGAGCCGACGTAAAGCTGGCGGCAAGGATGGTCGTCATTGACTGGCCTTCCGTCTCGCCTCAGCGCACTCAAACTGCATCAGGTGATGTCTGACAGTTCGAAGGTCCGGTCGGGCTTTCTGATCCCGAGGCAATTCAACCAGGACGCCATCGTACTTTTCATATTCGGAACCTTTCAGCTTCTGCGACATAACGATACGAAGAGTGTCGCCAGATTCCGAGAAAGACATCAGGTGTTTATCAAAAAGCGAGTGTATGTCGCGCCGGAGTATAATCCCATTGCGAATATCGTTCGTCTTCAGTCCAAAGTACCGGTAGATATGCGCCGCGTCTAAGACTTCCTTAGTCGTCGATCCTGTAACGGCGCAGTGCTTCCATTCACGAAGGACAGCGCGTCTAAAATCGTTGGCGCCCTCGCGTATAACGAAAAGAGAGTCTTGCCTCTTTCTTTCATCGACTAACTCATCCAGAAGAAACTCTGTATCATGGCTCAATGAGCTGTCGACGGCAGCGCTAGTCGATGCCACTTGAAAGGGCAGTTTGACGAGTTCCCGTTGGGTATCTGGGGACCAACCCGACGGGGTGACGTCTCTGATCAGCTTTTCGCGAATGCGCGCATAGCGCTCGAGCAACACAGGTCCAGGCGATGCGGCCAGAATCACTCTGTTAGGGCCCAGCTGAAACTCGATCTCGCCGCTCCCTCTGTTGGCGAGGAATTTGATGCAGCCCGCATCCATGGACCGAACGGCACCGTCCGACGTGATGAAAGCGTAAGGGACTGGCGCCTCCAATTTCCAATATAGACCAGCGAATATTTGCTCAAAGAAACTGGTCCTGCCGGTCCTGCCCAACGCGGTGTCACGAAGCGTTTCTGGTGTATAGAATTCCGGATCTTGTCCCCGTGAAAACGGGTGGCTCGGTTCCTGCCATTCTGGGATCGTCACATCGAGTCTGGGAAATTCATCAGCCATCTCAGACCCCAAAAACTTTCAGCACTTCATCTCCGAAATGATTGATCACCTTGACGGCGATCCGGCCGGTCTTCGGACGCAAGAAAGGTCTTGACGTGTCGGAATAGAGTGTTGCCCAGGCATCCTCATCGATCTCGGCCCGAAGTGCTGTTTTCAACGATTTGTAGGGATCATTGGCGCCGAGAAAATAGGCGTGACGGACGAAAAAGCTCTCCTCGTTGTAGTCGGTATCGATGAACCAGCAGGCGATGCCATCGGCATCGTCGGAGCGAATTTCGCCGGTCGACGGATCAAAGACATCGATGCCGTTGACCTTGACGACGATCTCGCCCTTTGGCGTCTCGCTGATGTCGATGTCGGGTTCTCCGAAAACGACGAAAAGATTGCCCTTGCCAGTGTTTTTGAGATCGTCAGCCATATGCAAATCCGGGTTCATCCGAGCCTTGAGGATGGCGAGCGGGCCTAGCCGGTTGAGATCGGCCGCGCCAGCCTCGAAGTTGAAGGCGCAGGCGATCAGGGCGTCGAAGCGTGTGTCGGATGCCTCACGAGCAGCGGCGGTAATCTGGCTGCGCGTCAGCGTGCCGAACTCCGGGCCGATTAGTATACCAGCCCGCTTCTGCTTACCGTCCCCGTCGGTGTAGCGGCCTTCGGCCGCGAGGAAATTTCCCGGCCATGGATCGACCGACGAGAAGCGGATCGTGTCTGCCTTGGCATGCTGGTGTACGCCCGCGGAACGCAGGTGCTCCAGCACCATGGCCCCGAAATCGACTTCCGGTGCGTTCGCCGGCCCGCGCTGTAGTCCGCCATCGATCGCTATGACCTCTTCTCCCAGGCTGTCATCGCGGCTGGTCGCCACCCGATGCGGCGACAGGCTTTCGACTGTGAACGGGCCCGCAACGCGCACGCGCGACTTGTCTTCATAAGGTCGGTCGTAGAGCATCTCGACATCAGCAGCCTTCGCGATCGCTTCGTCGATCTCCTTCTGGCGCGCGATGCGGCCTTCCCACCATTTCTCCAACAACGCTTCCGCCTTCGACCATTCCCGCCCCCAAGGGTCGGCCGGCCGCTCTGGCAACGACGTTAAGGTATAATCCCAACCCCACTCCGCGTTCATTTTATCAACTGCCGCTTGGCGAGACTTCAGCGGCTGGCTTTTATCTATGGCGATTGCGTGCTGTTTCGCCCACTTCTCGTCCCAGGCATCCTCCGGGAGCCTTGGGATTTCCCACTCCTGCCATTCCATTCCCGCCGCCTCGTTTAGCTTCTTTCTCAGCGGCTCCAGAACCGTCTGCCAACGCTCCCAGATGTCATCAATGCGCGCGTTGTTGGCGATAGATTTGAGCTTGATACGCGGCGCGCGTTCGTAGACGAAGCCCTGTCGGAGGTCGCCAGAAGTCGACTGCTGCGAAGGCACACGGCCCATAATCTTTCCCTCCTGCGCCTGTCCATCGGGACTGTCAGCCAGCAGGTAGTAAGGATAGCGTGCGCTCATTAGTCGGGCTCGGGCGAGCGCCAGCGCCACGCGGCTAGTATCGATCGTGACCCAGCGTCGACCCCACTGCTCTGCGACGGTCGCCGTCGTGCCCGATCCGCAGGTGGGATCAAGCACGAGGTCGCCCGGATCTGTAGTCATCAACACACAGCGTTCAATCGGCGTAACGGATGTCTGGACGATGTACGATGGATACTTCTCACCGTGGACATCAGACCAGATATTTGACCGCGCGACCTGGTTCCAATCCTCCCAGAATGCCACTCCGCCAAGAGAGTCGCCACCGCCATCAAATAAGCGACCACTCCTCTCCAAGCGGGGCATGCCTTCCTCCAGTCCAAACCGCCACTGTTTGTTAATGCCGCACGTTTTCGGCTTCCCGCGGTAAATATAGTTCCCACTTCTTGTCTTACTTGGATGTTGGCTGACGATAGGGTAGTTTACCCGCGCCCATTTCCCGCCATCACTCAATAATTTTTCAATTTCAATTATATCGGCCTTTGAAATATTCACTACAGTTGAATCTGGCATAACTATCGAATTGAATTTCGTCTCGCCCTCAGGATCACGGCGAATTTCGTAGAGTTCTCGCACTTTAAGTCGCCCAGGCGCCCTGCAATACCAGAGAATTTCGTCAAAAACCGTCTCAGTTACTATCGTCGCGCTTTTCTTTTTGAAGGCAATTGTGTTCACGTAGCTGGCTTCGCCAAATACTTCATCCAAGAGGGCTCTGACTCTGTGACAGTTCTCGTCACTGATCTGCACGAAGATCGAGCCGCTTTCGGTCAGAAGTTCACGTGCGACGGAGAGCCGGTCGCGCAGATAAGTGAGGTAGGAGTGGATACCGTCCTTCCAGGTGTCGCGGAACGCTTTCACCTGTTCAGGTTCGCGCGTGACGTCCTGCGCCTTCCCATCCTTGACATCGCGCGACTGCGTGGAGACCTGCCAGTTGGAATTGAACTTAATCCCGTAGGGCGGGTCGAAATAGATCGCCTGCACCTTACCCTTCATTGCCTCGCGAGTGGCCAGGCTCGCCATCACTTGCAGGCTATCACCGAGTATAAAGCGGTTCTGCCAGTGTACCGAATGCTGGTAGAATTCGGCTCGCGCCTCCGGGTCTGTCAGCCCGTTGAAATCAGCGAACAGATCTGGCGCATCGGTGGCGGCCTGGCGGGAAGAATCCGAGCCGCGCTTGAGGTCGTCGATGATTGCTTTCGGGTGTACTTTCTCCTGGATGTAGAGCGGCGGCGCATTGACCACGAGGTCTGACCAATCCTGGGTATCCTTGCCGCGCCAGACCAGCTGCGCATCGCCGATCTCGACGCTGCCGGTTTCCCGTAGCTTCTCGACCTGGGCGCTGGTCAGCGAGATCTTCATCCCGTTCCAGACGATCTGCGGGTCGGCGTCGACATCACGTGAACGCGTCGCGCCCTCCGCCAGCGGCCGGGCGCGCGCCAGGATCATGGCGTGCGGCGCCTCACCCAGCATCTCTTCTTGCTGCTCGTAGAGGCTCGCCATTTCGGCGGTCGGGTTGTTGATGCGCCTGTCCTTGTGGCGCAGGGCATCGATGTCCTTGGGGCCTTTGGCCATTATTTTTTCCGATCGGTATCCGGTATTTCGAGAAATGCGTAGCGACGCTTCAGGTAGCGCGCCCATTCGGCGTCGTCGTCCGCTGCCTTGTCCAGCAAGGGACCGAACAAACTCTCGGTCGAACAACTGACAAACGACGTCGGGTCGACAAGCAAGCGCTTCCAGACCGCGAAGACATCTTCCCCAAAACGGCGCAGCGTCGGCGAGGTGACCTTGCGCAGTGCCTTGTTTCCCGCTGGCGAGATATGCAGAACGCTGACACGGTCAGCACCCTGCTCCTTCATTTTTTGCATGTGGAAAGCGAGCATCTGCTGACGCAGCAACTGGTAAAAGGGCTCGTAGTAGAAATCGTCAAGTGTGAGGTCGAGATCGCTCCTGATTGGACCGTGGGGCCAAAACGCGATGTCGGAATAACGCTTCGTGCGGGTGGCGTTGCCACTCTTGGAGATCGGTGCTCCGTAGTGCTCGGTATATTTCCATTCGATCAGCAATGTTTCGATAATTCCGCCACGTTCGAAGCGGACCGCGGCGTCGGCAGCAGTAGCGTTGGCTCCGCGCGTGCGGGCCCTTGAACTGCTGCCCTCGCTCAGATGGTCGGCGATGCCGATCCACTCGAACCCCACATAACGCGGGGTGCCGTCCACGCCATCTTCAACGGGGAGCATCGTCGGACGCTGGCCTCCTATCGCGGCCTGGACCAACGCGGCAAGAGATTCTGGGCGGCGAGCGAGCGGCATCAGGAAGTTGACGCAGCAGACCTGCGAGGAGAGTGCATGATTGGCGTGCCTGTGCCACTGGATACCGTGTTTCTCGAAGTAGGTTTTTGATTCCTCACGCACCGTAGGCGCGACATTGAACGGACGGCGCTCGTCAACCAGCCTGTAAGGCCATCCTGGCATAAGTGCTTCGCTGCCAAGTTCTGCAAAGAACTGCGACTGCTGGCGCCTCTGCACCGCCTCGAACGTTTCCATAATCCCCTCCCCGTCAACCTCTATGCTGCAGCCATCGTTTTCTCGGCCTCAACCCCGTCTTCGTCCTGTTCGTCGTCTTCACCCTCCTCGGCGACATCGCCGGCATAGGCTTTCTTGCCCATGGCCTGTTCAATCAGCAAAAGTAGCCGCTTCTGTCGATCGACCAAGAACATTTCGAAGGCGTCGGCTCGCAACAACGTAGGATCAATCAGGTGCGTGGACAGAATCGCGTCGAGCCGCGTCGGCCCTATTGCTGGGGTATCCGGCGTGCCGGTCTCTAACTTCTTCAAATAGCTGGTTGGTGCGATGCCACCGATGATGCGGTTCGTCCTGTAGGAGAGCGGGGTCTTGTTGATAATCGCATCATAGACGTCCGGCTTGTAACCGTTGTTGATGCACCACTGCTTTGGGAAGATGTGGTGGATATCCACCGCCTCACCGAAGAAGACCGAGTGATCGAATTTCTGGCCGGACCGGAAGTCTTCCGCGCCTTCCTTCATCAGCAGAGAATTCACGCCCTTATAGGCCGCGGAGAGACGCATGCGCATGGTCTTCAGACGGTCGGCCCTGAAGATCGTTTCACTGACGGTCGAAGGAACAGGTCCGTCCTTCAGCCAACTCGGCACTTCCATGAAATCTCGGGCGATTCTTGTATCCACGGCAGAGCCGTAGAGTTCGCCGAATACACCGTTCCAATACCATTGCACCAGCTTCTGGCGGTTGGCTTCAAATTCCCACGCCTCGCCGATGTCGGCGAGGATCGCCGCCAGTGGAACGATCTGGGATTGGTAGGGAAGATCGAACACGCGATAGATGTGCAGCATATTGAGGAATTTTGCCGCCCGCACAAAGCCGTGCTCAACTTGGGTTTCGTATTTTTTGTAAGCGGCAAGGGGCAGGTTCAGGAGTGCCTGCCGGTTGCCGGTAACGGCGGGGAGTTCCTTGCCCTGTTTACCAGCGGCCGCGGCTTCCCGCCGTCTGTCACGAGTGTGAAACAACGACAGGGCCTGCAGGAAGTCCGTGTTGCCGACCTGTGCCAGAATGCCCGTATCCTGGCCCGGAGGGCGAACCGCCTCGACGAGGCGGCGATGCCTACCTTTCGTGGCCGTGTCCCCATACCAATCCTTGCGCAGCTCGTGGCCTTCGGCGGCGTACATGGCAGTGACAAGCTCGAACGCATCAAGCGGTTTGCCGCCGGTATTGACCTTTTCAAATACCAGGCACACCGCCTCCTTCGACGTATCTTTGCCGAGGGCAATGACCGGCACCTGATACGAGGCGAAATTCTGGATAACCTCGTCGTGGAAGCGGCTAATGGTCGGCCAGTGCTCGGCAAAAGTACCGTCCGTCTGGGTGTGGCTGATGAACTGCATCTGCCAAGTGTTCCAGTCGAACACCATCGACAACGGATACATCAGAGCGTCGAACTCATTCTCCCGAGTAGAGAGGTCGAGAACTACGTCTTTGTTGAAATTCTCCCGAAGGATTCGATCCTCGGGCACGCCCACGATGGCATCCTCGCGGCTGCATTCCGGGTCGAGCGCCTTCAGAATATCGATGTAGAACCACCGCTTCACCCGCTTGTTCTTTGGTGTGACCGTTTCGACCACTTGGCCACGCAATGTCACCTGATAGAGCGACGTCAAACGCTGCTGTCCGTCAAGAAGCAAAGCCTGAGGCGTTGTCGACGCGCCGGTCGGCGCCCCTTCAACTGTGCGGGGCTTGAAGTTCACGTCTCCGCCTGTCTT
Source organism: Mesorhizobium sp. M0408 (assembly GCF_040321495.1). Taxonomy (NCBI): domain Bacteria; kingdom Pseudomonadati; phylum Pseudomonadota; class Alphaproteobacteria; order Hyphomicrobiales; family Phyllobacteriaceae; genus Mesorhizobium; species Mesorhizobium sp. M0408. The sequence continues at coordinate 212,291 of NZ_JAMYRO010000006.1, forward strand.
CAGCGTCATGATGGCGCCGACAGGGAAGGCACGCGACAGCGATGCTATCAGGCTTTTTATGCGGTCTTCGTCCCACACCCAGCTTCGCTGAAAGTCAGGAAGCTGCAATTCTCCGCTCTTGCACTGTTCGAGCAGCTTCTGCAGCGAATGCGGGTTGGTTTCGAATGCCGATCCGGCCATCAGTTTGCCCTCTCCAAATGCCGGACAACCGACAGCGTTTCCACCGCTGCAGCGTAGTCCGCCTCCATTCTGAATTCATCAGTCAACTCGACGAAGCCCCAACGGCCGAAAGTGCCGAGATTGTTCACCCCCGGCACGAACAGGGATCGCATTGTTTCCGCCTTCACCTGGTCGTCGAGCAGACGCTCGCCCTTCACCTCAACCACCAGCATCAGAGGGTCGTCGGCACCATGTCCATCATCGAGCCTGACGATGAAGTCCGGCACGTATTTACGTGACTCCGTGCCAGCAAGATAAGGCACCTCGAAACCAAGTGCCTGGTTCTTCACATAGGCCAGTGTTTGAGGATGTGCTTCGACGACCCGGGCGAACTCTGTTTCCCAGCCGCTATCGGCCACGACATAGTTGATCTGGCATTTCTGCGGATTGGTTTCGTACAGTTTGGCTTTGGACGTGATGAACTGTACGTGGTCGGTGACGACCGCCGGGTTGTAAGGATCGAGCAGTGCCTTGACGATCTGAGACGATACATTTCCGGCTTCTTGCAGGATAGCACCGTGGATCAGCGAAGCTGCGCGGTTGGCGACGCTGGCATAAGTGAGCATGCCGGCTCGTGTGCCGCCCACAGGCACGAAGCACTCCTTGATCCAGCGGCGCACAAGTGGCTGAAGCTTGTAGTAGAGGTGATATTGTGGCTCGCCATTGTCACCGAGCAAATAGCGTTCGAGCAAATGTTTGCTGAGATGTGTGGCAATTGCGGCGGGCCGCATCTCGTCGAGAATGTCTGGAGCAATGTCGTGTCCCAGGCCGACAAGGCCTTCCAAGCGCGCTGTCGTGGGACCAACCATTGAGGGATCAAGCACAAGGCGGTGTTCGTCAGTGAAAGTCGCAGTCAGCTGGTCGTCCGGCAATTCAGTCCGATAGCCAGCAACACGCGGCAGCCGCATCGACAGCGCAGAACGCTCCTTTACAGCGAAGACTCGCGTGACAGGCTTGGGTGGCTTCTTCTTGACATCGACTGGCTCTGTGGCGAAGTCGAAGGGAATGCCAAGGATGTCGGCATATTCCGGCTCAAACAGTCGGTTGCCGTCCAAATCGGTTTCGTCGCCCAACGCGTAGGACTGGCGGCGCAGGCCGCGGCCCACCACCTGCTCGCAAAGCAACTGCGTACCGAAGGCGCGCACTCCGAGGATGTGCGTCACAGTGTTGGCGTCCCATCCCTCGGTCAGCATCGAAACGGAGACCACACAGCGCACATGTTCGCCGACGCGACCCTTGCGCCCAACCGTGTTCATGACTTCCCGAAGAATTTCGCTATCCGAGACTGCGCCAGCCGAGGCGGCGCCTTCGCGTTCCGCCTTTTCCTGGCGGAACCGCTCAATCTCGGGCGCGGCGATCTGCTTGAAGGCGTCGTCGAGCGTACCCGATTCAATCTGGTAGCTGTCGACCAGGATCGTGTTCATGCGTGGGAGGGGATTGCCGGTGTGTTCGTCGAAGTTCGAAAACAGCCGCAAATTGCCCCAATGAATGGTCTGTCGCTCCCCCTCTGCATCCCGTTGGAAGCCGGATATCCACTCATAGACCAAGCGCGAACTGGCGGTGTTGTTGCAAACCACGATGAAGACGGGGGGCACGCCGATGGCGGCGCGCTGCCATTCGTCATATTCTTTCTCGTAGTGGCTGTAGAGTGCATGAAGTGCCGTCGCGAGTGTGTCCGGGAATTGGCTGCGCGGATCAAGCTCGCCGGATTTGGCCGCACCTTTCTTCGGCATCTTCTTGCCGATATGGTCCCAAAGATTGCGGAAGACTGGTGTCGCCGCATTGACCGCGTTGTCCGAAACCGGCACGCGTGGCAGCTTGACGATACCGCATTCGATGGCATCGACGAGGGAGAAGTCCGAGACAACCCAAGGAAATAAGGTTCCTTCGTCGTATCCCGAACCGCGCAGGAAGAATGGTGTCGCCGAAAGGTCATAAACCGCACGAAGCCCGACCTTTCGCTTGAGTGCTTCGAGACCTGAAATCCATAGGCGGGCGGCTGCGTTATTCTCTGCAGCTTCGGCCTTGTCGTCCCCTTTGAGGTCTTCAGCCAACGGAGCGGATTTCTCTCTGTAGCAATGGTGCGCCTCGTCATTGATGACGACGACATTCCTGGTGCTGAGCAGCTCCTTGCAGGCGCGTTCGAGCATCTCGCCCTCGGACTCACGCGTCACAAGCTTCTCATTGCGCCACCCCGACAGGACCGCACGGCCGACCTTGTTGGTGTCGAGCGTCTCGCGCTGCTGAAATGCATGATAGTTGGTGATGACGATCTTGGCATTGCCGAGGTCGTTCATCATATCGGGCGGCACAAGCTCGCGAGTCCGGTAATAGTTTTCAGGGTCGGACGGCAGCAGAACACGCAGCCGATCCTTGATGGTGATGCCCGGAGCGACCAGCAGAAATCCCTTCGAAAACAGGGAGGATCCTGGCTGGCGGGCATAGTTGATCGCCTGCCAGGCGATCAGCATTGCCATTACTGTCGTCTTGCCGGCGCCTGTGGCCAATTTGAGTGCGATACGAAACAGATCGGGATTAGCCTCGGCATTGGCCTTGTCGAGATGATTGAAAATTCCCGCGTATTGCCTGCGACCGCGGGCTACTTCGGCGAGCCAGATAGCTGTCTCGACCGCCTCGATCTGACAGAAGAATGGGCGCTGGTCGGCGAAATTGTGATTGCGCCAGTGCTGCAGAAGCCGTTGTGTCGTTGGCGTTACACCCCAGTCTGTCGGGTTAGGTAGCGTGCGCCAAGCCGCTACGTACGTGCGAATCTCATTGATGATCGGGTTGTCGCTGTAGCGAGGCCCGGCCGCTTCATCTTCGAAGCCAAACTCACCTTGGGATGCCTTCGCTGTTTGCTTCTTGCTGCGCGGCACCGGAGTCATGTAGCGCGAGCGTCGGCGACCGTTTAGCGGTTCGTGATCAAGAGGTTGGCCGCTATCGCCCAACGCATGGTGCCGAGTTGGAGAATGATAGGGCGAATTGAGGATTGGTTTTTCGTAAAATGGCTTCAATTTTCCCCCAACCACTTCAAATTTTGATTCGATTGTCACCGACTTGAAGCATGGCTGGTACTACTAGTGTAACTAGCCCGACGGCGAAAGTCCGACGACCGCCGACATTAGTTGGCGACAGCGTGCTCCAAAGGCACGCGCACTGTCGCGGAAGACGGTCGACATTCTCCATCTCGAATCGAGAACTTAATACGAGAGTATTTTCCAGGAAAAAGTCGTTAGGGCCGCACCCGGCAAATCGTGCAACCGCCCGCACTCTCCTAGCCCAAATATTAGGAATTTGTTTTTCGACTAGAGCCTGGAGACGGTCTCAGTGTAAAAGTCCCATTTCACACTCTCGGTCAATTCGAAGGAATTGCAGCGTCTGCTTTTAGGAACCTGCATAACAGTCCGAAAATGACCGACATGTGGCGCAGAGCAGCCCGGTTTGGGGCGAGAGTGGACCGAGAGGTGTGGCCCTAACTTGGTACAATCCTGCAAAGTGGCTTGACGTTTTTTAGCGCAGACTGCAACGTGGTGATGGTCTCCGCACAGGCCTGTGTGCCCACCATGCAAAGCCTCGCAGTGCGCTTTCGCTGAGTCTTAACCCACCATTCCCTCTGGGACGGGTCCGTTAGCAGTGGGCACATGTCGGATCCGTGACCTTGATAGGAATGGATCATGAGCAATAGCGATCAACTAAAAGAACTGAAGACCGCGGCACGAAATATCGCGCACGCTAAGCGGATCAAACACGTCGGCGCACTGGAAGTCGTTGCGCAGGCCTTGGGCTATCCACACTGGAACGCCCTCGCCAACGCGGAAAAGAAAGGATGGCGCCCGTCTCCGGAGGACATTGCTGTCGTCGAGGCGCTGGTACTTGCCGAAAACCCTTTGATTTCCATCGGCACTGATCCCTGGAGCGTACTTGGCGCTGACAGGTTCGAGGGCGAACTGCAGGGGCACAGCTATCGGGTGAGCACACAGGCAGATGATATTCGGATGTGGGGACCAGGTTGGGAACTCACCTTGCCTGAGGCCCCCTTGGCTCCCCCTCGCTTCCGCGTCACCGATCGTCGACTTAAAGCAAACCCGATTGATGATACGGACTTCCGGAATGTCGCGCTCAATATAGCCTCGGGTTGGCGCAAACTAGTCCACGCCCGGATCGCCTCCGATTGGCCTCGCCGCTCAACCGTGCCGGACAGCGCGGGCCGAGCCGAGCACCCCTTAGGGCATGGGGTGAGCGACATCTGGTTTTGCTTGCATTGCGACCGACCGTCTACCGGAGTTGAGATCGCAGCGAACCTCTTTCACTGCCCGCACTGCCTGGCTTCACCGCTTGACATTCATGCGTCGCGCTGGTGGCTTGGCGCGGCAGCGAATTAGGCAACCCCAACGAGGCTGGCCAGTTTTGGAACGTTAGATCTTGCTGCGCAGTGACATCGCGCAGCAAGATCACCTCGGCGGACTCGATAAACCGCAGCGCACAGACAAGCTAACTAATCCACGGCAATGTCGGCACGTACGGCAATTTCTTGTAGGACATTGGCGGCCACCGCCGTCATAGCCGGGCTGCACGACCTTGAAGCAAGAAGCCACTAAGGGTCGAGAGCTGATGTCTGTTTCAAGATGCGGTGGTTGCCTGAGGAACGACTGATTTGAGGCGCAATGCTGCCTGGCAGCTAAGGGGCCGCAGCGGACTGGCAGCTTTAAGGCCTGAATCGTCAAAGCGGACGTTCAGCGTGCGCGAGTTCCGATGCCCAGGATCACGTCTGCTTATGATTTCATCTCGACACGGATACCATGCAGGGTCTTACAGCACGGTATGTCAGCAACGCATCAAGTAAAGTCCAGTCTCATCCGAGCTCGTGGATCGTTACACCCGGCACAACAGTCTTGGCGATCTCGCATAGGTGCTGGTGATGCGTAAGGTAAATGACCTGGCCGGCACTTGCCATTTCGCCAAACAATCGGAAAACCTCCTCTGACCGGACATGGTCGAAGGTTTCCATGATGTCGTCGGCGATGAATGGCACCGAGGGTCGAAACTGTGCGAACTCGTAGTACCCAGCAAGCCTGAGCGCCAGGTAGAGCTGAAAACGCGCGCCCTTTGACAGCGCGTCGGCGACCTTGGATTGCCCGTCGCGCTGCAACGCGATGAGCACTTCCCCACCCTTGACCGGTTGAGTTGTCAGACCAGAGTACTGGCCGCGCGTCATGAGGGCGAATGCGTCTGATGCGCGCTCCATCATCCCGGATCGATGGCGCTCGCGGTAGACGCGCAGAGCATTCGCCGCCGCCATTATTCCCAGTTTCAGCTCGATATAGCGGACGGCCTTTTCCTCGATTTCCAAAAGGACGGTGCGCCGTTCGGCATCTATGCGAGCAACAGCGCTGTCGCCGCCAATGGCGTCAAGCTTGTCGGTCGCGCGCGTCTGCCGGATGAGCTGGTGCTGTATCGCCTCGTCGAGGTCGCGAAGCCGTTGCTCGGCTTCAGCCTTCTCGACTGCGAGGCTCTCGATATCGACAGCATCCACTATCGAACGCGCCTGCTCGAACCCTTCCACCGCAAGCTCGGACGACACCTGCTCCTCGAGTTCGGCCACGGCTGTGCGCAAGCGATCCCTGTCGCGCAGCAGTTCGTCGCGTTGCACGACGTCCGCTAGCGTGGCCACGCCAAAGACGCTCAGTACCTCGTTCTTGCGGCGCTCATGTGCCGAAATCTCAGCATCGAGGATCTCACGCCCATCCTGCAAGCGCTGCAGGTCATTGACGAGGCTTGCCTTGGTCTCGCGCGTGCGCTCGGCTCGCTCGAGGCGCTCGGCAAGCCGGATCGCCAGTTGTTCCGGTTCGTCGTCGTCGATCCCCTCGCCCGCTTCGGCTGCAACGGCGAAAACCTCAACCAGGAAATTGTCCCTGTCGGCCTCCATCTTCTCGATACGGAGCTGCATGGCGTCGCGGTCTTGCAGACATTTGGACAGTTCGGCCAATTGATCGAGGACACCGCCGACGCTGGGCGCCAAGATGCCGCTCTCGAGCCAGGTGCCCTTGAGCGCTTCGGCAACGCCGACTAGCCATTCGTCCTCACGCCGCTCCCCGACTTCGACAGCTCGGCGCCTGGCGGAAAGATCCTCTTGCCTTGTGCTAACTGTCTTGAGCGCCTCGGTGCGTTCAGCGTCCACCTTGAATTGTCTCTCGAGGAACAGCTCCGCCACAGCCATGACTGTCTCCAGGCTGTCACCAGGATTCGAACCGACGCCGACGCTCGCCAGCGCACCGCTCAACTCCAGCCGTATTCGCCCTTCCTCATCAACCGCCCGCTCGGCCTTCTTGCGCGAAAGCTCGATCTCCTCCCAGGCCGCGAGCGCATCGATGCGTGCAGCAATCCGATCCTCGATCAGTTCGATCAGCCGTTCGGGGGATGTTTCCGGGATTACTCCAAGCAGGTCTCTTGCGGCTGTGCGTATTTCCAAGAGCACCGCGTTCCGATCTGAGCCGTTGCGTTCAAGTTGGTCGCGCGTATGCGAGACGGTGGCTGCGGTTTCTGCGAGGTTGCGGTTTGTGCTGCGGATCTCGACGAGCTCTCGGGCGTTAGCCAGACGGCCTGCTCCGGCTCTGTCGTCTCGAGCCAGTGCTGCCGCGAAGTCATCCGCGGTTTCGCCTGTCAGGGCATCGCGATGCCTTGCCCAGGCCTCGTGCCGGGCGCGCCGAATGGCGTCCGCTGTATCATCGTCGGTGACATCGACCGAGGCACGAAGGGCTTCCAGCCGCGCCGAAAGCAAGTCGTGATTGCCCTGGTGCTCGGCAAGGCGTTCGGAAAGGATGCTGCTGCTCTTCGCGAGCTCTGCTACATGCGCCTTCCATAGGCCAAGCTGTCCAGCATTCGGAATTGCGACCCTGGCCAGTGCCTGACCATCTCCCGACCAGGGATGCAAGCGCGCAACCGCGGCCTCCCATCGAATTGCACCTGTATCCGCCGCCTCGTGTGCCGCCTTGGCCTCCCTCATGTACCCGCTGGCCTTTGCCGTGGACAAAGCCGAAACCAGCCTCGCCCTGGCGGGCTCGGGGACGGCCCGTTCTTCGCCGACCCGCTCGCGTGCCGCCTGAAGCGCATCAGCAGCTGCCGCGGCCTCCTCGCGCGCAACGCGGACGCTGGTAACGATCCCGGAGCGCTGCTCGACCATGGTGCGCACAGCGCCAATGGTCGCAGCAGGCAAGAGCAGTTTGGCAGGGTGTGGCTCGGAGGACCTTCCAAGAGCCGCAAGACAGGTCGCCACGGCATTGTCGAGGATCTGCAACTCCGTCCTGCGGCTTGGCAGGTCGAGGTCGGCCGAGACATGGCGCACCTTGCGGTCGGCCAAGCCGCGAACCCGCTCGGAAATCGCAAGGATCACCGCGTCCACGTCGAACGAGGCGATTTTTGTCGTCACCCGTTCGAGCTCGTCCACACTCGCGGAAAGCCGCGTTCTCAGACTGGCGTCGGCCTCGATCATGTCGGCGACGCTGCCGGTCCAGGTCCGTGACGGTGAAGCGATCTCAGGCAACTCGGCTACTTGGGCTTCCTTACGTCGGATATCGGCAAGGATCGGGATCGCGCGAAGATACTTCGCGATCGTATCGAGCCGAGTCGACAGGACCGACCGTTCGGCGATGCTGCGGTCGTATTTTTCGGTCGCCTCCAGGCGCTCGGCTTCAAGGCTCTCATAAGTCGACGCCAAGGTGTCGACCGCATCCTTACCAGCCTTCAGTTCCGCAAGCCGTTTCTTGAGCAGCGCAAGTTCGGTTCCGTGTGCCTGCTTGCGATAGAGCCTGTCCGCCTCAGCCTCGAGCACGCTCAATGTATCGCTTGCGTGCCCGAGGCCGGCGCTGGCCGTGAACAGCAGCTTGCCCAGGTCGCCGCGCGATTCCAGGATTGATTTTCCACCTGCTTCCAGCGTCTCGTCGTCCAACGAGAACATGGTCTCATATGCGTCGCGAGACAGGCCGGCCAGATGTGCTGATATCGCCATTTCGCTGACCGGTTGGCCAGTCTCATTCAACAATGAGTTGGTGCGCTGCTTCGTGCGTGTGAAAATGTGCTCCGCACCGCCGAGTTCGAGCACGCCGCCGATACGCATGGCGCTGTATTCGTGCAGGAAATTGTAGCGGCTGCGTTCCTCTATGCCGAACAGCAGGTCCAGATAGCCGGAAAGCGCGGTCGACTTGCCGGCTTCGTTCAGGCCGAAAACGATATGCAGGTCGGGACCGGATTCCGGTTTTGGCCCGAAGTCTATCGTCCTGTCGGTAAACTTGCCATAGCGAATAAGATCAAGTCGCCGAAGCCTCATTATGGTCCACCGGCCTTGAGGCGAGCGGTGACCAGGTCGGCACCGTTGGCAAGCACCGTGTCGAGGAACAACTCCAGCTCAGCCTCGTCTTTGCCGGCGAAAACACGCCCGTCAGGCGGAAGATCCGCGATCATCTTCTGGACCAAGGCCCTCGCCTCGGCACGGAACGCTTCTGAGCCGGCATCGGCGCGCATGGATTGAGCGAGTTCGAAAATCGGATCAGCGACGCCCCCGGATGCCTCGGCTGCGGATGGAGAGACGTCAAGTTCGAGCTTCTCCACCCAGGTTTCGCCGACCTGTTCCGCGACCTGCTCAGCTTCTGCTAGCAGCAGGTCGCGGTCACGGATCAGCGCCCAGGATAAAGGTGACGCCCCGGTCAGGCCGAGACGGACCACAACATGACGGGACCTGACGGAGGCGCGCACATCTTCCAGCGCGGAGCGGACTCTTGCGACGACTTCGGACCATTCCACCGTTTCGGCCACGTCAACGTTCACCCGCTCGAATTGCGCGATACTGGTCAGCCTTTCCTCGATCTCGACGGTGCGGTCGTCTCGTATCGTCACCAGGGTGACGGATTTCTCTCCGGCCTCATTGATGTCCCTGCCCTGCGGAATGCCCGGCATCACCACGGTGCTCGCCCCGGCGTGGACTTGGCGGACATGGATGTGCCCAAGCGCCCAGTAGTCGAAGCCATGGCTGTGCAGGTCAGCGACGCTGCAGGGGGCATAGACGTCGTGGCCGGGCGATCCGGCCAGGCTCGTATGCATGATGCCGACATTGACCGCACCTTCACGCGGAGCTGAATATTTGGGCAGCAGACTTTCCGGCGCCTTGGGGCCAGCAAAGCTCAAGCCATGAAATATGACGTCGAGCCCGCCCGCTGTCTGCAGCACTGACTGGGGACGGCCGCCGAAGATCGTTACCGTGTCCGGGAATACCAGCTGTTTCGATATTCGCGACATTGCGTCATGATTGCCACGGATCTTGAAAACTTTGATGCCGGCCTGGTGCAGGCGCGTCATCTGCAACGCCAGGAACCGGGCCGTTTTCATCGATGTCTGATCGCCATCGTAGAGATCGCCGGCAATCACCAGCGCTTCGACACGTTCTGCAAGGCAGAGATCCACGATCGAGACAAACGCTTGACGGTTAGCGTCTCCGACGAGTTCGGCAAGGTCGGGGTTTCGCATCGCCAGCGAACGCAGCGGCGAGTCCAGGTGGATGTCAGCGGTGTGAACGAATCGAAATGCCATTGAGCGGTCTCCGGCTACAAACATACCGGGGTTTGACTGCGGCTCGATAGGAACAATATCATGATAGCCGATGCTGGCGCCCGAGATGGTTGGAATTGAGCAAACTGGGTGCGATGTGTCGGGGCATTCAATATCGCGTTGAGAAACCCAACACCGACCAAAAAGGGGCCGTAAAGCGGACTGTCGGCTCTCAGCGTCCGAGCAGCCGATAGCTGACGCTCAGGTCGGCGAAAACGTCCTGAAATTGCACTCGAGGTAGATGACCGCTTTTCCCGCTATCGCGGCAGAGTGCAAGCCGGTGCGGATAGTCTTCGTGCTGCATGTAATGGACGTGCCGGATATCTACGGACTTGCACATCCGCAAAGGTGCGACGGCTCCCGATATCGTCGATGTCAATGCAGCTCCACCCACAGTGCGGCACGCCTGTTTCAGGCCATTTACCCCTGTTGGCATGTATGAATGTCGACGCTCATGGCCGGACTCACGCAATCTGATACTTCAGGCGGCGTTTCACGAATGCAGGCTGCGAACCTTCAAGGACCATCACGATTCGATTGTTGATGGCGGGGTCCTCGATTGATCCGCTTTCATATGAGAATTTGTAATTCCTCGCTTTGTCCAGCTTAACGTAGACGATCTGTTCAGCGTCGGCACCTACGGCTAGGTTTGGGTTGTGGGTTACCAATATGACCTGCCGGCTCTTCTTAGCATGCCGAATGCAATTCGCCAGTATCGAGAAAATGCTGTCATTGTCTAGGTTGTCTTCCGGCTGGTCGATGATAAGGGGCGTATTGTCCGTGTCCAGTTGGAGATAGAACACCAAAAGCAGTAGGCCCTTCTCCCCTGGCGACAGCTCGTCGAGGTTCTTGCTGCCCAACCTTAGTTCATACGACGCTGAGAAATAGTCCAGCGAGTATAAAAAGTCGTAGAAATCTTTGGGATCGACTTGCTCTTCGAGGGAATAGGCGCCGTTGTCGTCGTTGCCCTTCATGATCTCTACGATCTTGGCTGCGAACGCATCAATTGTCGAGAATTCATTCCAGTTCACGTCGTTCAGCAAGGTGCGCAAGACACCCTCGGGGTTCTTGCTGCCATGGAATGGACCGCGTCTTGACTTGTTTATTTTGCCGAGGAGCTCATCAGCAAATTCCCGATCGGGAACGAACGCCGCGTCTATCTGGACAGAAAAGTCCTCAGTGCGCACCTCACTTAGCTTCGTTTCAACACTCGACTTAACGTCAGTATAGAACTTCAAGATCTTCTTTTTGCTTGAAAATATCAGGTCCGCAAGCTCGGTTCGCGCCTTGCGCACTTCGTCAATCTTATCACCCACGTCTTCTTCGATGTACCTGATTTGCTGATCAAGCGCGTTAATGGTGTCTGGCGCGGGATCGCTATCAGCTCCGGTGATCGCAAGTTTGAGTCCGTTCCAAGCGGCGAGCTTGTCCAGATATGTCTGATATCGCCGTTGTGGCGCGCTTAGAAGGGTACGCAATTCCTCAATCCAACCTGCATGCAAATCAATCGCGGCGCGAATGTCCGGCAGACTGGCAAGGGTCGTGAAGTCTGTTTGCTTGTTGATCTCGGTTGTCGTGCGGCTTTCGAGCAATGAGATATCGGCTCTTACCGAAGTAATCGCTGCGTCAACCGCTGTTATGTCAATCCGCGTGTAGATAATGGCATTGATGTCCAGCCCCAACCCTTTCGCAGTCTCGTTCAACGTCTGCGTGCTAGTCGCGATGGATGTGCTGAGGTTTGACAGGCCGTCCTTAAATGATATCAACCGTTGATGTCGGTTCTTCTTCTGAGAAATTTGTTCAACAACCTTCCCTTCGGCCGCTTTCAAGGCCTCTAGTGCGCCCGTCCTTTCCTCGATTATTTTTGCCTGTTGCTGGTGTTCGGGAGTCTGTGCGGCTGGCTTCGGCACTTCCGCCGGAGCGGCAGCTTCTAAGGCCCGGAGTTCCTCCTTCTTGGAAGCCAGCTGCGCCCGCAAGCCCTTCATAAAGTGTGGAGCGGACTTGCCCTCAAGCTCAACAATATCATTGTTGAGCTGCCGGACACGAGCCTTCAAAGCACTTGTTTCATCCTTGCTTTGGAGGGTCTTAAGGTCCTGTAGTTCCTTGAAGGATGCCATCTCCATTTTCTCGGTCTCCTCAACATGCGAGAAGACGACATCCTCGATTTCTCTCCGGAATTTGTCTATTTCGATCTCGTTAGTGAGTTGCTCGAAGTAGTTCTGGGGTAGATACCGGACCGTTTCGGGCCTCGTCGTGTCGACGCTCTCGGCAAGGTTCTTTTTCGATGACGTATTGCTGTGCCAGGTCGCCTCGGCCTCGAAATTCTCGGCATACCCTTTTTGCTTGAATTTCTTGTTACGGGGGGAGTCGCTTAGGAACCCAAAGTGCGATTCAAGCCTGCTTTCACCGAGGAGGCCCAGAATGTCGACCAGCGCACTTTTGCCGCTGCCCTTGTTTCCGATGATTGCCGTCAACTCAGGATTGAGAGGGATGTCGACATTTTTGAACCAAATGCCCTTTTCGCCTTTGTAGCCAGGTTTTTGCCGGATGCCGAGGCGCGAAAGAATCTTTGTTGGCTGTTCAGCCTTGCGGCGCTCGACAGGAGGTTCATCACCGATGAACACTCTCGATTCCGGCTCGTAGCAAATCTGGCTTAGACCGCGAAACGTGAGATCCGCCTTGATCCATGTCGCGGGAAAATTCGCAACATTACCTTCCAAACGCTCGATGTCTGCAAATGAATGGGCGTCACTGCCGGCCATGACCGGTTTAGGAATTGACCCGTCATAGCGGTTCGTTTTTAGGAAATACTCGCCGCTCTTGGCATCCCCGAAGAACGCGTGACATCCCTTGTCGATCTCCTCAGTGATCGCCATTTTCCGAGGAGACCCCTGGTCGGCACTTTTGACACCGTCGTTCTTGGCGGGGAAGACCAATAGATATGGCTTATGCTTTCCGAAGACGGTCTCGAGCGCTTCGACAACCGCGCGGAAGCCCACTGACGCGGCTTCGAAATCGCTCAGTGTTACCAGGTCGGCACATGTAACCGGTGCCCCGGCGCTGTTGGTACGGCTGGTGACGAGTTGCGACAGGAATTTGGAGACTTTGTCTGCAGTACAGTGTTCCTCGTCATTATCGAAAATGACATGGAGATGTGGGCTTTTCCCCTCAGCGCTGATGGCTTCGGAGAGCCTTAGTTCGACGTTGACGAAAAAAACCTTCGACGACTCCGGGTATCGCTTCTTGTACCGGGCGATAAGCTCAAATGAACTGTCGCAACTGAAGTAGTCCGTAATCCCAAAAGCTGCAGTTGGTGCGGCTTCTAAGAGGTCGATGTAGCGGTCCCAGACATCGTCGGTCGCTCCGCCGAATGCGTTCGACATCTTCGTACCTGGCGTATGGATGTGAAGGTCCCACCGCCTCCAGAGAGATCCAGGCTTTGCTCCCATTGTACCCCCGTCTCAGCAGCTACCATTGTCCGGCGAGCTCTCGGCCTCAGCTCGCCCACCTTTCGCATCCGCTAATTCTAAAGCAGGGATTTCCAACATCGATCGACCTGCGATTCTCTTGCAATCCTCTACATGCCAACCGTAGAGTAAACAACGCCCTGTATTTACGCTTCCCGCTTGGGCCAGAGCCGTACCGGTTCAAAGGGTCGATCTGAAAGCGCGCCGCGAGCAGGTTTTTCGGCTCCATCGCTTCGCCCTGCAGCTCCTGAGATCCCTGCAGGCTCTCGATCTGGCGCCCTGTCGCCGCGCGTTCCTTTCCTAAGAGAGCCGCCACCTAGTCAGCTATCGCTGCCGAAGCGGGTAGGAAATCGTCGGCTCAATCACAGGCACATTTCCACGTTTGTGAATACTCTTACTCGAATCGGATCGGCACGGGAGTGAGAACGTCAATCCGAATTGTACTTGCCGCAATCGTACTCGGGAATATTCACCGGTGTCTTGTAACTCGGCGTCTGCCGAGCGATTTCGGCATTCAGCCACGTGCGGACGGCAGCTTACAGGATTGGCGACGATGCCGACGAATGGCCGACTTGAGGCGCAAAGCAGGCATTCGCCATCCGACTACATCCCAGAGCTGGAAGCGCGTAGAACATTTCAGGAAAAAGCCCATTCCTCGTCGGTCGGCGCAATCAGCCCGTGCCGCAGCCGGCTGTGAAGTTCATGCCACGACGGGTCTGTCACGAAGCCTTTCATGCTTCCACATGCCTCGGCGAAGGAAATGTCGCCCAAACGGTCGATAAGATCACTCCCCCCGCCATTCCTGCCATTTAGGAACAGTTCGAGCGGATCATCATCACACTCGATTACCCGATGTCCCCAAGCACCCGGTACGTCGTCCGTTGCGAGAGCCTGCCGAAGATCTTCATCTACGCCTGCGGCCTCAAGCGCCCGGCAGACGACATAACGCATCAAGGGATAGTAGATCGGCTGATAGCTGCCTCCAAGCGCACGCACGCCGGGCAGGATCGACAAAACCAGAAACATCAGCAGGAGATTCGGGACAAGGCTGCGGTTTGCCAGCCGCTCGAGGATGTCGGGGGCTGTGAAGCACGCCACCTTCATACCGGTTGCAGGATCGATGAGTTCTCCGGCGACCAGACGCAGCGGAAGGCGTTTGCCATTTTCATAGAGCCAGAAGAAATCAGTACCGCGCGCGAGCCAGCCACTCCAAGGGCCGGACGCAAGCCCATCGAGGCCGGCAAGGATATTGGAGGCGAACTTCGAATCTTCCAGCAGTCTCATGCGTAGCCAGGAATTTTCGTCCGACAGATGGTCGGCCACCAGGTCAGCGATATCCTCGTCGTCAATCTGCAGGAAGGCAAAGCGGCCTCCGAACATTTTTGGCCAAAGCATGAGATTGGCTGCCTTGATGGCGTGCGCGGGCCGCTCGAATTGCGTCTTCGGCAGAAGGGCACGAAGCAGCGTGAGCGCGTCTCCCCCAGTGTTTGGCTCCGTCGGCAACAACTCGAACCTATAGGGTCCCGGCCCGGCTAGCAGGCTGTATCCGATCATCCGGCTTCGGCTCAGGCCAAAGACGTTGACCGGCTTCCCGCCAACGGTGAGCCAGCCTGGTCCCTTGCGTGGCTTTTCAACAAGGTTCACCGTCGAAACGGCGTAGGAAACATAGGTCGAACAGCCATGCGCCGAGAGACCAAGGAGGCTGAAAATATGCGTGTAGTAGGCTTCTGGCTCCATGAGGAGAAACAAATGAGGGCCTGTCTGCAACACGCGGCGCCTTTCGAAATCCCTGCAGATTTCCAAGGCGGTATCGGCAGACAACCCGTTTCGTGTCGCTGCCTTCCTGATGATGTCGAGTAGTTTGGTGAACGCTCGCAGCCGGATTTCTGGCATGGGAACCGAAGCCGGCGCCGTAAACAGGCGAAACGCATAATCGCGGATCGGCCGGGAATGGTATGGGCTCATCCAGGGGTAGAGTGCCGTCAGCGACCCCAGGACTGCCTGTTTCGCATCTACGACTGCTGTTAGCTCTTCCACCTCACGATTCACCTTTTTCTTGTGTCTGAATTACACCGACGCTCAAATACGAAACACTGATGAGGAGCACCACTCCGAAGCTGAAGAAAATCGTCGAAGGAAATGCTCGATCTCCTACAGCGGCGGCGACGCCGAAGACGATTAATCCGAGCGCCACGGCCACACTGTGCATAATGCCTTTTGCCCGGCCCAACAGATAAACCGACACACGCGACTGCAATGTGACTTCAACGCTGACGCGTCCAAGATTGTATAGAAATCCGAGAGCTGCAAAAAGGATCACCGTCCAGGGCGTGCGCAGAGATGTCAGCGCCATGAGGACCAGCGCCGTTAAGCCCAAAAGCATGAGATGCCGCGCGTGGGTACTCATCGCTCTTTCAATCCGGAATAGAGAGACCGCACCGATCAGTGAGCCCGCCGACCATGCAGCCTCGAGGTAGCCGAAATCCACGGCGGTACCCTTCTGCTCCTGGAAGATGAAGCTCGATCCCATGACGCTGACAAGCACCGCGCTTGTATAGAGAAGTGCGTAGACGACAATGAGACAACGCAGGCTCAGATCGATTTGGGCTGCCGAGATTTTGGCGATGCGGACATCACGCGAAACCGGTTCCAGCCGCATCATGGTCAGGCAGCCCGCTGAAAACAGGAAGAAGGCGGCAAGAACGGTGAATGGCAGGGCTGGGGAGCGCTCATGCAGCAAAGGCCCTGCAAGCAGAGCTGCGCCGAGGTTGCCGACCTGCATGACGAAGAAGACGGCGGAATTCGTGGCTACAAGATCGCGGCCGTCAGCTATCACGGGGATCATTGATTGAGAGCTCGTTAGCGCGACACGGTCGCAAAACGAAAAGAGGGCCGCTGACAGGCAGATGATCAGAAACACGTCCATGTAGAGGAGCGCGCAAGCGGTAACCAGCATAACGACGAAGCGGCTGAGGTCTGCCGCAACGTTCAAGCATCGCCTGTCAAATCGATCCGCCGCTACGCCGGCCAGAGGGCTCGCGATGAATTCGACAACGCTGACGATCGCAAGGAACGTCGCCACGCCGGCAGTTCCGTATCCTCGCTCGACGAGAATCCAGGCGGAGGCGATGTAGTAGCCGTTTCGGGCAACAGCCGCCGATAGCGTGCTGGCCAGGAATCCGAGGCAGGGATTGGACCGGCCGGCCCGTCCTTTGGCATGATGAATTCGAACCAGGTTTGACATGAGCGGCGTATCCGGCTGACCCCCGATGGATACCTTCTTCCGCCAAGCCTGCTTTACTGTGATGTTGGTGTTTTCCGATACTTGCTGAGAACCGACAAGCGGCGGCCTAGATTCTGCACTTACGACGAAATTCCGTCGGGCCCGCGCCGAAAGCCCGCTTAAAGGCGGTCGTGAAATGGCTCGAGCTGCCGAAACCACATTCCATCGCGATTTCCGTCGCCGACAGATTGGTCGATCGCAGCATGTCCGCGGACTGCTCCAACCGTCGCTGCGCAATGAATGCGTGCGGCGTCATGCCTGTCGACTGCTTAAAGGCCCTCCAGAAATGGAACCGGCTAACTCCAACCTCTTTTGCCAGATCGGCGAGCGTAGGTCTGCCGTCCGACAACGCCTCAATCATTCCCACCGCTCGCTTGAGATCGAACGATGACAAACCGCCTTTTGCCGGTTCCTGATGGAAGCCGTTCAACCTGAACATTTGCCCGAGCAATTGCGTGGCCTGGCACTCCACCATCGTTGCGCTGATGGGGTCAGGCTGCTTGAGCTCCAAGGCAATCCTCTGCAACGCCAACTCTACAGTGCCGTCCCGAAATCCGATCGAAGGCGGCAGCACTGCCGCGCGATGGCGAGCCATTCCCGCAAAAACGTCGTCGGCGAACCCCTTTTCAATCGAGACCAGGAGGTAGGAAGCGGTCGCGTCCCCCTCGTCCCACCCATTCCAATCACTGCCGGCGGGCATGAAGATTATCGAACCGGCCCGGCGCGGCAAAAAGGCAATCCGGCGCCCATCCACAATGTCTTCTCCGCGGCACGCCGTGCCCTTCAGGTTCATCAAGAACACATGGTTTGGCTGAAGGATTCTTGTCTCCTGGCGCTCAAGCCCGGTTCTTTTGACTACGTCCGCCCGCACGCTCCCCCAATTCTCATACTTGTGGGCAAGCGATTGGTGCCGTGAACGGCGATTCTCGGTCGGGTCGAGGGCAAGAGTCTTCACGTATCCACAGCCTCCTTACTGGCGAGTGGCCAGTCGTTGCATGATGTGGCGAACCATGGGTTGCTGAACAACACGCGAATAACTCTGGATTGCTAGAAGATGTGACTTTAGCGAAAAAATGGCAAACGAGTGAAAGCCGCCTGTATCCGGCAGGCCTACCAGTTGGCTCAGCCAATACTTGAGCCCGGCGAAATATTAGACCACACTTATCTTAGTGGAATTTCCCTCATCGACGTATCGGCATCTCACCAATGGAACGGTGCTGGAGGCATACTGCGATGCGTGGACTCGACGACTTTCTAACTGAGTGCGACCATGGCCCACGGATCAACGGACTAGCCGGCTTTTTCGCCGCGACCGCCGCTGGCAAGAGCGGGATGCCAATCCGCAAGCCCGTCGCCGACGCCCGCCTTCTGCCGAGCGATGAACTGCTCCGCGACCTGGTCAGCCTGCATGCGGCACGACAAGGGTTTTTCGACCAGCACTATCACGGCAGCATTCCCTACAGATTGGAGGAAGAGTGCCGGATGGCCTACGCAGTGCTGAAATACGCACGGCACCGTGGCGCTCCGCTTGCGCTATACAGCCTTGGAACAGCGGAAGGCACGATGGCGAGAACACTGTCGGAACTGTCCGATGGAAAGGTACGCTCACTGTCGTGCAGCCCGAACGCGGAGAATTACGAATGCTTCATGGCCTATGGCCAACCGCCGCACGCCGACTTCTTCATCGGCCCCTTCCATAAGTTGACCAAGGACGTTCTGAGCTCGGATCCGCGACTGGCAAATTTCGCTCACGGGTTCGACATTATTCTGGAGGATACAACCTTCCAGATGTACTCGCCCAACAGAGCAAGCCAGATCGAGTTCGTGACCCAGCACCTCAAGCAGGACGGAATCTTCATCTTCGTCGAGAAGTTCCGGGCAACCGAGGAGCCGGACTACAGGCGTCGCGAATACCAGAAGGATTTCGGCTTCAAGGCGCGCTATTTTCCAGCAGACGAAATCGAGAAAAAGCAAACCCTCGTTCTGGATACGATGTTCGGCAATGAGGTGACTTTGGCACAGATGGCCGACGCAATACACGCGCATTTCAGGTACTGCTCCCTGACGTGGAACAGCGGAAATTTCTGTAGCCTCGCGGCGAGCAATAGCGAGGAAAACCTAAACCGGTACCTCTCCCAGATGGCCACTCCAGCCATTCCGCACGAGTACGTCTACGAAACGAGCTTGTATCCGACCCTGCCGGTTAGCGTCGCCGCCGCGCAGGAATAGGCTCCTGAGCCTTGAGACAGGTCAACAACACGTTGCGCCGTTTGGTCCATGTCTTCGCAGCTGTCGATCATGGTAGCCTCAGGCAGGCCGCAAGAGTTCTCAGAGTGAGGGAATCCTGTGTCAGCCGCAACATCGTCGCTCTCGAGCAATTGCTGGACATGCAATTATTTGACCGCGACGTCCATGGCGTTCGGCTGACCGAGGCAGGCCGGGCCTGGGTCGATCTTGTCCGGGCCCATTATGAAGGCTTGCACGATGCCCTTGCTGGAGGTAGTCGCGGTCACCAGGATTCCAAAACGGTCAGGATAGGGTTATGCGCCCAGATGGGGCGCACGTTCGTGGCACGTCTCATCGATCGTTTTGGCCATTTGCATCCGGACGTGTGCGTCGCGATCGAAGACGTTCCACTCGAACAGTGCCTGGCGGCTATACGCCGCCGGCGCCTCGACATCGTCTTCACGCACGGGCTTGAGAACGCCGCCCTATGCCGTAGCGAGATATTTGCGCACGAGCGCTTGTTCGTTCTCCTGCCCTGCTACCATCCGCTTGCTGAAAGGCCTGCGGTCACATGGGCAGATCTTGCAGATACGTGTCTGCTGGTTTCAGGCGGATCCTCCCGGGATCTGCGTTTGCTGGAGCATATCGCTGCGAATGGTGGTCCCACTGTCCAGATATGTCGCGCCAGCGAAGCAACGGTCATCCTCAAGGTGCAACTCGGTCAAGGCGTGACTCTGGCGGGCGAGGGTTTTGCCAGGACGGTCGCCATCGACGCCACGGTGTGGAAACCGATCAGTGGCCAGAGCAGCATCAGTTCGATCAAGGCAGTGTGGCTGGAATCGAACCCAAAGCGTGCGCTTTTGCGGCTGGTTGGGACCGCAAGAAACATGGTGGCAGCAACGCGACCCGGGCCTACCCCTGTCAATGCAGGAAGTTCGGGACGCCGCGGCGCGATTTCTGAAGTCACGCCATGACTCGGAGGCGCGACTAACGCGGTTCGACTTCAGTCGTCCGGCCCTCAACCACCCTCCGAACGCTTTGCCCTGGCAAAGCCCCGATCCGTCGCAATAAACCGCGCCAACATCGCGACGATGAGGCGCGGCGCATCGGCGGGCCGTTGCCCCGCTTCGCGGCCGAGTATCTCGGCATAAGCGGTCAGGTCACGGTGCAATGCCGCGGGAAGCTCCACCATGACCTTGACCGGCTTGTCGTCAGCGATTGGCCCCAGTTTCAGCTTCGCCATTTCAGCCTCCGTAAGGTTCGAGCACGAGATCGCGCGTGACGATGACGCGCACCGGGTATCCCGGTCGGATGGTGAGTGTCGGCGCTATGTTGAGCTGTCGCTGGACGATCTGCTGGCCTGTCTGGCTGATGCTGTCGGACGCACCCTGGCGCAGAGCGCGCACGATGTCGCTCTCCTGGCCCGACGAGCCTGCTTGCGCGCCGATGCTTAGAACCGTGGAAAGTGCTGCAGCCTTGAACAGCTCGCCCCAGTGATAGTCGACGCCGTCCTCGAGGCCAGCATAGCCCTCGGCGTCCGCGCCAGGCTCACGTTCCAGAACGATGGAGCGGCCGTCTGGAAAAATCAGCCTGGTCCATACCAGCAACACGCGGCGCTGGCCGAAGCCGACGCCATTGTCATATTGGCCGACGAGACGCGTCCCCTGCGGAATGAGAAGAATGTGGCCGGTGGGGCTGTCATAGACATTCTCCGTTGCCTGCGCGGTAATCTGACCCGGCAGGTCGGAGCGAATCCCCGTGATGAGAGCGGCCGCGATGACGGCGCCCGCCTGCAGGACGTTCTTCGACGCCGGCGGTGCGAGACGATCCGACGAGACGGTGCGCTTGTCCGGCGGCTGATTGAGGAACGCGAGCTGCCGGTTCTGCGCCGAGGGCGTCGCCGGCTGCGGCGCGAGGCCAAGGCTGGCGAGGTCGGTCTGTGACGGGATGCCTGTCGTGCCTGTTCCAGGCTGAGCGGCGGTCGCGTCACTTGCGGGCCGCGTTTGTGTGGACGCGAACAGACGCGCGGTCCTCGCCGCCTCCAGTTCCTGCTCCCGGCGCTGCTCCTGCGGGTCCGGTCCAACGGGGCCTGTCGATGGCGCGGGGCCGCCATTTTGCGCGTTGAGGATCGGGCGGCCGAGATCGCCGGGAAGCGGTGGGCCAAGCTTCGGAACGCCGGCATAGTCCTTTGGCAGGCCGGCGAGCCCATCCGGAGTCGAGCGATTGTCGGTCGAATACAGCTCCTGCCACTGGCCTTGCTGACGGTTCTGCAGCGCATAAATCAGCGCCCCGCCGATACCGAGGCTTGCGGCGAGCCCCAAGCCGGCCAGCGCCTTGCGGGACAGACGTGTCACGCGCGGCGGCTCGGCGCGCAGCCGCATGCCCGCGGCCGGCTCGCCTGTCAACGGCCAGGCGTCATCCTCGACCGGTGCCTCCGGTCGGGCGTCACTCGCGGGCCTCCGGCCTTCTTCCTTCCCGGGATCGAATTTGTTGCTCACGATGCCGGCCCTCCGCTGTCTCTTCGGACGTTGGTCGCTTGCGAAGCCTCACCAGGGCTTCGCATCCATGACAATGGACTACTCTTCACCCCATCGGTGCGGGAGACGCGGACGCGCTTCTGGTTCTTGCCGGCGCCGAAGCGCAACTCGGCGGCGGCAAACAGCCGGTCGACGATGATGTAGTTGCCGCGCACGCGATAGTTCACCAGCTCGGACGTGTCGCCTTCCGGCCCGACCACGAAGAGTGGCGGCATCTCGCCCTGGCCGATGCCGCGCGGGAACTCGATGAACACCTGCTTGCCATCGTCGAAGGCGCGCAACGGCTGCCATGGTGCGCGATCGCCCGTCACCTGGTAGCGGAAATTGACACGAGCGAGATCGATGCCCGTCGAGACCGGCTGTGCAGCCTCAGCCAGCTGGTTCTGCCTGCGCAAGGCGATGAGTTGGTCCTGCGGGTATTGCCAGGAAACCGATGCCATATAGGTCGACGGCGTTGAGCGCAGTTCCATGTGATAGGTGCGCCGATCGGTATTGATGACGAGATTGGTGAGAAGGTCGGCGCGCGTCGGCTTGACGAGGATGTGGACTTGCTTGGCCCCGCCCGTACCGCTCTCGGTATCGCCGATGATCCAACGCACGGTGTCGCCCGCGGCGACGGGGCCGGAGCCGACGAGTTGCTCGCCGGGCTGGAGCGCGATGTCGGTGATCTGTCCTGGCGAGGCATAGACCTGATAGAGCGCGCCATCGACGAAAGGATAGACCTGCATCGAGTTGATGAACCCGTTGCGCCACAGGCTGGACGCGCGCGGCGGCATTTGCCAGCTTCACGCGCGCGGCCGGATCGGTCGGTTCCGGCTCGAGCTTTGCCTCCTTGCCGACCGGCTTCAACTGGCCGGGAAGCGGCAGCGGCTTTGACAGCTCGACCACCTTGACAGGCCGGGGCGGATCGACAGTCTGCACGGCGGCGATCGGATCGTCATAGGAGATCTCCGGCGGCTTCTGCCTGGTGGCACAGCCAGTAAACATCGAAGTGCAAAGCAGGAATGCCGGGAAGGCTGTCTTACGGAACGCCGGCATCGCGCGGATGAGGAATGCCTGACGCCCTGCTTTCCAGGGGGCGGCTTTGCAGGCTGTGGGCGTCATTGTCCAAGCTCCTTCGACCAGTTGATTGCGTTGATGTAGATGCCGAGCGGATTCTTTCTCAGCGTGTCGGCGTCGCGCGGGGGCTGGACGACGATGGTGAGAATGGCGGACCAGCGCTCCGTGGAAGCGAGTGAGCCATCCTGATAGCGACGTTCGACCCAGGCGATGCGGAAGCTCGCCGGCGATGCGCGGATGACCGACGAGACGTCGACGGCAACCTGCTGCTTGCCGACCTTGGTGAACGGGTCATTGGCGCGCGCATAGTCGTTGAGAGCCAACGCCCCGCCCTGCGTCGCGAAGTCATAGGCGCGCAGCCAGTTCTGCCGCACGATGACCGGATCGGCGGGGATCGACCTCACCTGTTCGATGAAGTGCGCCAGGTAGAAGGCGATCTGCGGATCGCCCGGCTGATAGTCGGCGATCGCGGGTCCCACAGCCTGTGGCTGGCCGAGACGATCGACCTGCACCACCCAGGGCACGATCGAGCCATTGGCGGATTGCCAGATGAGCGCGGCGGAGAACCCCGCAGCGAGCGCCAGGGAACCGAAGGCCATGTAACGCCAGTTGCGGGCCTGCACGCGAGCGGAACCGATGCGCTCGTCCCAGACCTGGGCAGCGCGTTGGTAGGGTGTCTCGGGTTGTGGGGATTTGCCGTAGTGCGTGGACGGTCGTTTGAACATGCTCAGTTGCTTTCAGAGAGGTTGATCGAGGAGCCGCCGCCATGGCTGTCACCACTGCGAACGGCGTGGGCGGCGGCCTGGACGCCGTGGGTCATGCGTTGCGAGCGCTTCATCCGCTTCGCCCAGGCGGGCTGACTTTCGGTGGCGGAGGACGCGACGGGAGCGGAGCCGGCTTCGCCGGCGTTCGCGCCGATTGTGCCGGCGGTGGACGATCCGCCCGTCGTCTCGAAGGCAGCGCGAGCGCCGGACGTGTGGCTTTGCCTCAGGCTGCCTGCCGCATGATTGGCCGCGCGCTTCAGCGGCGAGACGGCAGCCTGCGCGCCGGCATTGGCGACACCGCCGAGCCCGGATGCAACCCCGAAAAAACCAGACTGTCCGGCCGCGCCGAGGCCGTAGGCTGTGGATGCCCTGCCCGCCGTTGCGGCACCGCCACGAGCCGCCGCTGCAGCACCGCCGGTAACAGCCGCACCCCCGGACACGACGACGCCGCCGGCCGCGGCGCCCGCTGCGACCATGCCGCCGGCGGCAAGCCCGGTGCCGACCGCCGCGCCCGCGCCGAGTTGCGGACCGCCGGAGACGAGACCGTTGGCAATGCCAGGTCCAAATATACCAAGGCCGAGCAGCGACAGCGCCGCCAGCACGATCGCCATGGCGTCGTCGATCGACGGCGTGGTCCCGCCGAATCCCGAAGTGAACTCGGAAAAGAGGGTCGAGCCAATGCCGATGATGACGGCGAGCACCAGCACCTTGATGCCGGACGAGATGACGTTGCCGAGCACCCGCTCGGCCATGAAGGCGGATTTGCCGAACAGACCGAAGGGTATCAGCACGAAACCGGCGAGCGTCGTCAGCTTGAACTCGATCAGCGTGACGAAGAGCTGGATTGCCAGGATGAAGAAGGCGAGCAGCACCAGCGCCCAGGCGAAGAACATGCAGGCGATCTGGATGAAGTTCTCGAAGAAGGACCAATAGCCCATCAGGTTCGAGATCGAGTCCAGCAACGGTCGGCCGGCATCGAGCCCGGTTTGTGCCACCTTGCCTGGGCGCATGAGATCGTTGACGGTAAACCCCGTACCCGAGGCCTTCAGGCCAAGCCCGGCGAAGCTTTCAAAGACGATGCGGGCGAGATTGTTCCAGTTCGAAATGAGATAGGCGAAGACGCCGACGAAGAGCGTCTTCTTGACGAGACGCGCCATGATGTCGTCGTCGGCACCCCAGGACCAGAAGAGCGCCGCCAGCGTCACGTCGATGACGATCAGGGTCGTCGCGATGAAGCCGACCTCGCCGCCGAGCAGGCCGAAGCCGCCGTCGATGTAGCGCGTGAAGACTTCGAGGAAATGGTCGATGACGCCCATGCCGCCCATATCAGCGAGCCTCCGGCCGGGGCGGCTCGACCTGCATCGCGGGAGCGGTCACATCCATCCGCTCCCCTTCTTTCCGGTCGGCTGACGCCGGCACATCAGGGAATAACGTTTTCGGCGCCACCGGAGCAGGCGCGGTTGCCGAGTCACGTTGACGGAGAAACCGGCGCCGGCTGTCTGCCCACGCTTTCAGACAACCGGGATCGCGAGGACCGGCCTCGCCGATCCCGGAACAGCGGCGTAATTCGGCCGCGAGTGGGTCTTGTGACGCGATGGAACGGTCCCGCGTCGCAAGGGCGTCAGCCTCATCGTCCTTGCTGCTCATCTCGATTGCGGTCACTGTCAAAGCGACTGCGATGAAGACGACTGCGCCGATGCGAGCGAGGATCTTGCCATCCATCGCGCCGGCCTCAGTTCTGGCCATAGAACATCTGCGCATTGCCGGGCTGGTAGCCCGAGCCCTGCGTCAGGAAGCGGCGGCGCTGCTCGCGGCCCTGGTCGGCCGCGGTGGCCTGTTCGGCCGATTGCAACGCCTGCGCCCGACCGTTCGCGGCGACGACAGCGGTGAGATCGGCAAGCTGCTGCGCCTGAAGCGCGAGGAGCTGGTTGCCGGCCTGTGCCGCCTGAAGCGCGCCGGTCGCACCCTGGCTCTGGCCGACCAGCGCCGACATCTGCGTGCGATTGGTGTCGATGTTGCCAACGACGCCCGCCTGCACACGCATGGCATCCTGAAGGCCGCCAACCGTGTTGCCCCAGCGCGAGCGCGCGTCGGCGACGAGTTGCTGATCCGAAGCCGACAGCGAGACGTTGCCGTATTTCTGCTGGAAGGCCTGATCGATCTGCTGCACGTCATAGGCGACGTTCTGCGCCTGGCCGAGCAATTGCTGCGTACGCTGCACGGACTGCTGGAGCTGTTGCAGCGAGGAGAGCGGCAGGCTTGCGAGATTGCGGGCCTGGTTGATGAGCATCTGCGCCTGGTTCTGAAGCGAGGTGATCTGGTTGGTGATCTGCTCGAGCGAGCGCGCTGCCGTCAGGACGTTTTGCGAATAGTTCGAGGGATCGAAAACGATCAAGGCTTGTGCGGGCGTCGCCAGCATGGGCGAGAGCGCGGCGGGCGCGGCAAGCAGTGCTGCGGCGAACCGCATGGCAAGGGAACGGCGCTGTTTCATGGGGACTTCTCCTTGTTGATGAGGGCGGGGCTGCTTAGGGCGGGAACGAGTTCAGCGGCCCAGCCAACGTTGCGGTGGGTCAGCCAGGCTGCGAGGAACCCGTCGCGGCCGTGCTCAGCGACGATGCGGGCGATCGCGGCCTGGTCAGTCTTCGCGGATACAGCGCAGAGCGCGAGCGCCACATCCGACAGTCCCAGCTCGAACAGCCGGTTGCCCCTACGGGACTGGCAGTAGTAGTCGCGCTTCGGCATCGCCCGCGCGATGATCTCGATCTGCCGGTCGTGGAGGCCGAAGCGACGATAGATCGCCGTGATCTGTGGCTCGATGGCGCGCTCGTTGGGCAGCAGAAGCCGGGTCTGGCAACTCTCGATGATCGCGGGCGCGATCGCCGAGCCGTCAATGTCGCTGAGCGACTGCGTGGCGAAGATGACGCTGGCGTTCTTCTTGCGCAGCGTCTTCAGCCATTCGCGGAGCTGGCCGGCAAAACCGTCATCGTCTAGCGCAAGCCAGCCTTCGTCGATGATGAGGAGCGTTGGCGAGCCATCGAGCCGGTCCTCGATGCGATGGAAGAGATAGGACAGGACCGCGGGCGCAGCACCCGTTCCGATCAGCCCTTCGGTTTCGAATGCCTGGACCGACGCCGATCCGAGATGCTCGTGCTCGGCATCGAGCAGGCGGCCATAGGGACCTCCGACGCAATAGGGGCGCAATGCCTGCTTGAGATCGTTTGATTGCAGCAGCACGACCAGACCGGTGATGGTGCGCTCCTCGACAGGTGCGGAGGCCAGAGAACTCAACGCCGTCCAGAGATGCTCCTTGACCTCAGGGGTGATCGTCACATTCTCGCGCGTCAGGATTGCCACCATCCAGTCGGCGGCCCAGGCGCGCTCGGGGACATCGTGTATGCCGGCGAACGGCTGAAGGCTGACGCTGTCGATCGCCCCATCGCTGAGATCGCCGCCGAGATCATGCCAGTCGCCGCCCATGGCAAGTGCCGCGGCGCGGATCGAACCGCCGAAATCGAAGGCGAAAACCTGTGACCCCGCATAGCGGCGGAACTGCAGCGCCATCAGTGCCAAAAGCACGGACTTGCCGGCGCCGGTCGGGCCGACGATCAGCGTATGGCCGACGTCGCCGACGTGAAGCGAAAGCCGGAACGGGGTCGAGCCTTCGGTCTTGCCGAAGAGCAGAGGGGGCGCTGCAAGATGCTCGTCCCGCACCTCGCCCGCCCACACCGCGGAAAGCGGGATGATGTGGGCGAGATTGAGGGTGGAGATGGGAGGTTGACGGACGTTGGCGTAGACATGCCCCGGCATGCTGCCGAGCCATGCATCCACTGAGTTGATGGTTTCGATAATCGCCGTGAAATCGCGGCCCTGGATGACCTTTTCCACCAGGCGCAGTTTTTCGTCGGCGGTGCCGGGATCATCATCCCACACCGTCACCGTCGCGGTGACATAGGCCATGCCCGCATAGTCGGCGCCGAGTTCCTGCAGCGCCATGTCGGCGTCGGCGGCCTTGTTTGCGGCGTCGGTGTCCACGAGGACGGACGCCTCGTTGGTCAACACCTCCTTGAGGATCGCCGCGACCGATTTGCGCTTGGCGAACCATTGACGCCGGATCTTTGTCAGCAGCCTGGTCGCATCGTTCTTGTCGAGCAGGATCGCGCGTGTCGACCAGCGATACGGGAAGGCCAGCCGGTTCAGTTCGTCGAGCAGACCCGGCGTGGTCGCGGTCGGGAACCCCGTGACCGTGAGAATGCGCAGATGCGACGCGCCAAGCCGCGGCTCGAGCCCGCCGGTCAGCGGCTGGTCGGCCAGCATGGCATCGAGATACATCGGCGTTTCGGGAACGCGGACACCGTGGCGATTGGTCGAGACGCAGCCATGCAGATAGGTCAGCGTCTCGGCGTCATCGAGCCAGCGGCACTCCGGCATGAAGGCTTCGACGAGGCGCAGGACGCGGTCGCTGCGGTCGGCGAACCCGGACAGTACCTCATGGGGGTCCAGGCCCTTCTTCTCGCGCCCTTCGTAGAGCCAGCTTTCCGCGCGCGCAGTGTCTTCGGCGGGCGCAAGATAGGTGAGTGTCAGGAAGTAGCTGGACTCGAAATGCGCGCCAGCCTCCTCGAAGCCCGCCTTGCGCTCCGCATCGACCAGCGTGGAGGCTGCATCCGGAAAGCTGCTGTCGGGATAGCGGGTCGAGGCATGGCGCTGTGCCTCGACGAAGATCGCCCAGCCGGAGCCGAGGCGGCGCAAGGCATTGTTGAGCCGCCCGGCGACAGCGACCAGTTCAGCCGGGACGGCGCTGTCGAGATCGGGACCCCGAAAACGCGCGGTGCGCTGGAAGCTGCCATCCTTGTTGAGGACGACGCCGGCGCCGACCAATGCGGCCCAAGGCAGGAAGTCGGCGAGCCGGCTGCTCCGATTGCGATATTCGGCAAGGTTCATCATCGTTTTGCGACCTCGCTCAGACAGTGAAATGCGCCGGGATGCGCAGATGCCGGCGAACGACGTCGGCGAAAAGTGGATCGCGCTTGGCGGCCCAGACGGCGGCAACATGGCCGAGCGCCCAGATGGCGATGCCGACGAGCCACAGACGCAGTCCGAGCCCTACGGCGCCCGCGAGGGTCCCGTTCATGATGGCAATGGCCCGCGGGGCGCCACCGAGCAGGATCGGCTCGGTCAACGCCCGGTGCACGAGGACCGCATAGCCCGGCACTGCATAATCCGGCATTGGGCCGTCCTGTTCGACAGTCCCCGCCATCAGACCAGCGCTCCGCCGCCGAACGAGAAGAACGAGAGGAAGAAGCTCGACGCAGCGAAAGCGATGGACAGGCCGAACACGATCTGGATGAGCCGGCGGAAGCCGCCCGACGTGTCGCCGAAGGCGAGGGTCAGGCCGGTGACGATGATAATGATCACCGCCATGATCTTGGCCACCGGGCCTTCGATCGACTGGAGGATCTGTTGCAGCGGTTGTTCCCACGGCATCGACGAGCCGGAGGCATGGGCGGGCGCGGCCATCACCAGGAAGAGCATGGCAACGGAAACGGTCATGGCGAGACGATGGCGCGCGAGGCGCAGGCGTTGGGTCACGGGTTTTCTCCTTCGGGGCTTTGGATGAGCAAGGTCGGGATGTCGTCGCCCTCGATGACGGCAGGCGCGACGCTGTAATCGCCGTCCGGGCGAAGGCCATCGACACGGGCGAGTTCGGACAATCGGCGCGCGGAGCCGCGGCCGGAAAGGACGGCAACCAGGTCGATCGTCTCGGCGATCAGCGCGCGCGGCACCGTGACCACGGCTTCCTGGATGAGCTGTTCCATCCGTCGCAGCGCGCCAATGGCGCTGCCGGCGTGGATCGTGCCGAGGCCGCCGGGGTGGCCGGTACCCCAGGCCTTGAGCAGCTCGAGCGCCTCGGCTCCGCGCACTTCGCCGACCGGAATGCGGTCGGGGCGCAGGCGCAGCGATGAACGAACGAGATCGGAGAGCGACGCGACGCCGTCTTTCGTGCGCATCGCCACGAGATTTGGCGCTGCGCATTGCAGCTCGCGCGTATCCTCGATGATGACGACGCGATCGACGGTTTTGGCCACTTCGGCCAGCAGCGCGTTGATCAGCGTGGTCTTGCCCGTGGATGTGCCGCCAGCGACCAGGATGTTCGCGCGGTTGGCAACGCCCTGGCGCAGCGCGTCCGCCTGGCGCTCCGACATGATCCCGGCCGCGACATAATCCTCGAGGGTGAAGATGGCGACGGCAGGCTTGCGGATTGCGAAGGCGGGCGCTGCGACGACGGGAGGAAGAAGCCCCTCGAACCGCTCGCCCGTCTCGGGCAGCTCGGCCGAGACGCGGGGGGCGCCGGCATGGACTTCGGCACCGACATGATGAGCGACGAGGCGAACGATGCGCTCGCCG
This sequence comes from Mesorhizobium sp. M0408, assembly GCF_040321495.1. NCBI lineage: Bacteria > Pseudomonadati > Pseudomonadota > Alphaproteobacteria > Hyphomicrobiales > Phyllobacteriaceae > Mesorhizobium > Mesorhizobium sp. M0408. Next base: position 241,845 of record NZ_JAMYRO010000006.1, read on the forward strand.
TCCGCCGCCGACAGGCGCTCTCCTGTGTCGGACAACCCCTCGGACAGACGGTCGATCCACAAGCGCCCATCGGGGTTGAGCATCACCTCGACGATGCCCGCGTCGTCGAGATAGCTTGCGATCGCAGGTCCGAGCGCTGTGCGCAACATGCGTGCACCGCGCGCCAGACCTTCTGAATTGTGAGGCGAAGCTGCCATCCTGTCCCCGTTTCGATCCGGGGGAACATGGGCGGCCCCTGGACGGGGATGATTAAGAGAGCCGCATCACGAGTGGTTTCAACACCTATGTCGAGGCGTAGTGGCGTAGCGTGCAAATACAGGAGATCGGCGGGATCGTCCGGCGACCAGCATTGACGATCTCGCGCCAAATCTGTTCCGTTGTCGCCGCACGCCCTGCAAGGCGACGATTCTTCCATGCGGTTCGCACGCGGGATCAACGCTCAACTGCGGCTGTTCAAGCCCCTACCAAAGCCGTTGGGTGACCAAGCATGATCTATTAAAACATATCATCCAATATGCTTGATACGTTTTTGTATATCGGCCCTTGCGATTCTCCCGCGAGGTGATATATTAAAGTGTATCACAAACCAAGACTTATATACAAAGACATATCAATGCCCTATGCGACAGACGAGATTCTCCAGACACTCCGTGGCGCCCGCGAGCTTAGTGGGCTGAGCCAGCGCGACCTCAGCGCCCGGATCGGAGTTCCGCAAAGCCATATTTCGAAGATCGAGAGCGGCGCCACCGACCTGAGGCTTTCAAGCCTGGTTGAGTTCGCACGGGCGCTCGATTACGAACTGGTCCTGGTGCCGCGCAAGGCCCTGCCGGCGGTCGAAGCCATCGTCAGCAGCGCTTCCGCCACACTCGACCGCGAAGCCCGCCAGCGTTCCCAGGTTTTTCATCGCGCCCAGGCAGCCCTCGCAAGACTAAGCCGCGATGACCCCGACGCTCCCGAAATCCGGCGTCTCGATCAGACGCTGCGCGAGCTTGCGAACTTTAAGCTCGGCAAAACGGACCTCGAGGCACTTCGCGCCATCGCCGACAGATTGATGAAACTACCGGCCGGTCCTACGGCGCTTCCCGTCGTCGAACGCGCCTCGCAGCACCTTAAAGGGCTGCGCAACAGGATCGCCCACGCGCTCCCGGAAGCGCCGCGTCCGGCCTACGATCTCGACGAGGATGACGAGGATGCCTGACGTCTCCGTCCTCGATGCCCGCCTCTACGGCGAGAAGATCGGAACGCTCACGCTCATTGCGGGCGACCGCACGCTGTTCGTCTTCGACAAGGCCTATATCGACAATCCAGAGCGGCCGACGCTTAGCCTTTCGTTCAAGGACCAGTTCGGCCAGCTCCTGACCGAATTCCGACCGGTCCAGGTGAGGGTACCCCCCTTCTTTGCGAACCTCCTGCCCGAAGGGCCGATGCGGGCCTATCTTGCCGAACGGGCGGGCGTGAACGAAAAGCGCGAATTCTTCCTGCTTTGGATTCTCGGCCGCGACCTTCCCGGCGCGCTCACCATCGTGCCGGTGGACGCAGAAGCCTGGCCAGACCTCAAGGACGAGGGCGACGAGCAAGCGCGCCGCACGCGTCGAACCAATGCCCTGCGATTTTCGCTCGCGGGCGTGCAGTTGAAGTTCTCGGCGGTGAAAAACGCTGGAAAGGGCGGCGGGCTTACGATCCCAGCTGACGGCACTGGCGGTTCGTGGATCGTCAAACTTCCCTCGCAGCTCTACGGCGGTGTGCCCGAGAATGAATTCTCGATGATGAGCCTCGCGGCCAGGCTCGGCATGGATGTGCCGGAACTCCAACTCCTCGACGTCGATGCGATCGACGGCCTGCCCGAGGGGATCTCGAACCTGAAGGGCCAGGCGCTCGCCATCCGGCGCTTCGACCGCACCGACAACGGTCCGGTGCATATCGAGGATTTCGCCCAGGTGTTCGGCGTCTGGCCGGACGACAAATACAAGCGCGCAAGCGCACGCAACATTGCGACCGTGCTTGGCGTTGAGGCCGGAGACGACAGCGCCTGCGAGTTCATCCGACGGCTCGTCTTCAACACGCTGATCGGCAATGCCGACATGCACCTCAAGAACTGGTCGATGATCTATCCCGATCGGCGGACGGCGGCGCTCGCTCCAGCCTATGATTTCGTGTCGACAATCCCCTATATCCAAGACGAGTTCGCCGCGATCAAATATGCCCGAACCAAGCGGATGCGCGAGCTCTCGCTCGACGAACTCCGCTACCTCGCGGCAAAGGCGCACCTGCCCGAGAGACTGGTCGTCGATACCGCACGCGAAACCGTCACCCGGTTCCGCGACGAATGGCCGGAGGCGAAGAAGACGCTCCCAGTCGCGCGCGCCGTCGCCGACGCGATTGACGCGCACCTGAAAAACCTCGCGCTGATTGCCGAGACCTGAACAATAGGCTTGCAGACGCTGATCTGCGCCGCCCGCGATCCGCCTGTCCCTCTATCGCACGGGCACGCCGGGCTGCATTGCGTCGAGACCGCCATCGATGTCCTCGGAGATCTCCTGCCGAAGCTTTGGACCTTTTGCCAGGCGCCGGCCGAGTGCGGTGACGAATGCATCATAGCGCTCGCCAGCCTTGGCGTGGGCCGCCTGCGCCGCGGGCTCGGGCAGCGCTGGTGTCGTCGCCAGCCAGAAGCGGACGAAAACAGCGAGCGTCTCCACGGCAATCGCGACATCGCGCTCCTGGCGTGTCATACGGCGATCGAGCTGGTCAAGCCGCTTGGTGATCGCCGCCTCCTGTCGCTCGGCGGCATCGGGTGAGAGGAACGACTCGATGGCCGCCTCCGCGACAAGCGACCGGGAAAGATCACGGCGCGCCGCATGTTCGGCCAGCCTGCTCATGACCTTCGGATCGAGATAGACGGACAGGCGTTGTTTGCGGGGTGCCTTTGCCATCGGAGCCTCACATATCCACACCGTCGCCGGGGTCGAGCGACGCCTGCCGCGCAAGGCCCTGCATGAGGCGCGTCAATGGACGATTGCGGGCAACATTGTCTTCGTCGGCGTCGTCGAGGTGATCGATCTCGAACTCGTTCTCGGTCGAAGACTTCACGACCTGCTCGACGCGACTGAGCTCGGGTTGCCGTCGACGCTCGGATTCGGTTGGATCCTCATCCGCGGCCGAGGGCACCGACGACGCTTCAGCCATCCGGGGACGGGAAGGCAGAGGCAGTCTGGTCCAGTCGTCCTGTCTCCCCTCCGCCGCCGCCGTCAGCACCGGCGGCGGCAGGATACGCTCCCGGAAGCGAGCATCCTCATGGTAGCGCGCCTTTTTGGCGCGGATCGGCGGTGCACCCGAGACCATGACAATCTCATCAGTGGACGGCAGCTGCATCACTTCACCAGGCGTGAGCAGCGGGCGAGCCGTCTCCGAACGGGAGACCATGAGATGACCGAGCCACGGCGACAGCCGGTGGCCGGCATAGTTCCTCATGGCCCTCATCTCGGTCGCTGTTCCCAGAGCGTCGGATACCCGCTTGGCGGTGCGCTCATCATTGGTGGCAAAGCTTACCCGGACGTGGCAGTTGTCGAGGATCGAGTTGTTCGCGCCGTACGCCCTCTCGATCTGATTGAGGGATTGAGCGATCAGGAAGCTTTTCAGGCCGTAGCCGGCCATGAAGGCGAGCGCCGACTCAAAGAAGTCGAGGCGGCCAAGCGCCGGGAACTCGTCGAGCATCAGGAGCAGCCGTTGCCCTTTCGCCCTCACCTGGAGATCTTCTGTCAAACGGCGACCGATCTGATTGAGGATCAGGCGAATGAGCGGCTTGGTCCGGTTGATGTCGGAGGGCGGCACGACGAGGTAAAGTGTCGTCGGATGCTTGTCGTCGACGAGGTCGGTGATGCGCCAGTCGCAGCGGCGCGTGACCTCGGCCACGACAGGATCGCGATAGAGGCCAAGGAACGACATGGCGGTGGAGAGTACGCCGGAGCGCTCGTTGTCTGATTTGTTCAACAGCTCTCGCGCGGCGCTGGCGATGACCGGGTGTGGACCCGCGTCACCCAGATGCGCCGTTTTCATCATCGCGGACAGCGTCGATTCGATCGGACGCTTTGGATCGGAGAGGAAACCGGCGACGCCGGCAAGCGTCTTGTCCTGCTCGGCGTAGAGGACATGCAAGATCGCGCCCACCAGCAGGGCATGGCTGGTTTTCTCCCAATGGTTTCGCCTCTCGAGCGAGCCTTCTGGATCGACCAGGATGTCAGCGATGTTCTGAACGTCGCGGACTTCCCAATCGCCGCGGCGCACCTCGAGCAGCGGGTTGTAGGATGAGGATTTCGGATTGGTTGGATCAAACAGCAGGACCCGGCCATGCCTGGCGCGGAAGCCCGCGGTGAGCTGCCAGTTCTCGCCCTTGATGTCATGGACGACCGCGGAGCTCGGCCAGGTCAGCAGCGACGGGACCACAAGGCCGACGCCCTTGCCCGAACGTGTCGGCGCAAAGCACAGGACATGCTCCGGTCCGTCGTGGCGTAGATAGGCGCTGTCAAATCGCCCAAGCACCACTCCATCGGAGCCGAGAAGGCCCGTTGCCTTGATCTCCTGCTTGTCGGCCCAGCGGGCGGAGCCGTAGGTCTCGACCTTCTTGGCCTCGCGAGCCCGCCAGACCGACATGCCGATGGCGACGGCGACGCAGGCGAAACCGCCGGACGCCGCGATAAAGGCTCCCTCCACGAAGATCGACGGAGCGTAAGCATCGAAGCCGTACCACCACCAGAAGAAGGACGGCGGAAGATAAAATGGAAAGCCCAGGACATGGAACCATGGCCTGCCGAGCTCGGGCTGGAAAGCCAGTCGCCAGGCCACCCATTGTGTCGCGCCCCAGGTCGTGAAAAGCACGATCGCGACGACCGCGAGGATCTGGGCCCAGAGTATCTTGGTGGCGGACATGCCGCAGTCCTTTCTTCAACATGAGGTTAGAGGCCGAGGCCCCGCTTGCGGCTGAAACTCCAGTCGATGCCGTCGTCATTGCGAGCGACGCCAGAGACGTGGCGGCCAAGATGCTTTTCGAGAGACGGCGTCCAAGGCACCAGTTGGAAACCGAGGCCGTCATCGATCATGGCGAAGCGGCCGGAGGCGAGCGTGAAGCGCTGCCGGTAGGAACCGGTGACATATTCGCCGCCGCGGGCGCGGTTGAAGGACTGGCCGGTTTCGGCCGAGAGCTTTTCGCCGAACGCCTCCAACTCGCGGCGACGCAGCGTGTCGATCAGGTTGCGGGTGAAGGTTGTGCGTTGGCCATGCCGCTCGCCGAGACTCTGTTGGACGAGGTGGTCGGCACGGCGCTCCATTGCCTGCCGTACCTCGGCGCCGAAACCGGATTCCGACAGCGCAATCGGTTCGCGGGCGATATTCTGACGGTCAAGCCAGGTCGCGCCGGCGGCGGTAACCTGCCGCTCAATATCGAGATCGGAACGGACAGCGAGCGCCACGCGCCCATGTCCTTGCGCGTCATGGAACTTGCGCAGCTCAACGATGGAACCCGGAGCGCTGTCGCCGGCGGCGTCAAGATCGGACAGCTTGATGTGATGGGTGCGGCCGTCGGCGCCATCGACCACGGCGTAGGCGCTACCCTTCAGCTCGTCATCGAGGCCGCGGTCGACCAGCCGACCGACGATCGGCGTGTCTAGGCGCTCCGCAGCCAGCACATAACTCGCCCCGCCGCGCTCGATGCCATGTTCTGTCAGGGCGCGGTGCATCCGCTTAATGATGTCGCCGCGCTCGCCAAGTTCGCGCAGCGTCGCCTCGGCCCTGTCGTCGATCATCCATTGGCCCGGGCCGACCTGTTCGGCAAGGCCAAGGGTTTCGAGCTTGCGCACCCGCCCGACCTTCAGCACGTGATACTCATCGGGCTGGGCGTTCGCAGAGGAGGCAAGGTCGACCACGCCTGTCTCGCGGCCGTCGCGAACAAGTTGGCGGTCAAGCTGGGTCCAGCGTTCGGCCTCGACCTGACGCTGCAGATTGCGGCGGATGTCGAGATCTGTGCGCGGGCCGAGTTCCTGGGTAACGAGATCGGCCGCGCGGGCGCGCATCCCCTCCTTGATGTAATCGCGGGAGATCACGAGATCCTGCCCGTCATCAGTGTGGCCGCGCAGGATGATGTGAAGATGAGGATTGTCGGTGTTCCAGTGATCGACGCCGGCCCAATCAAGTTTTGTGCCGAGGTCCTTTTCCATCTGGCCCATCAGATCGCGGGCGAAGGATTTGAGGTCCGCCATGTCGACGGCATCCTCCGGAGAGACGATAAAACGGAAGTGGTGCCGATCATCGCCGCACCGCTCGGCAAAAGCACCGCCATCCACCTCCCCGGTCTCCGGCCCGAACAGCCTTGCCTTTTCCCCGTCACGGGTGACGCCCTCGCGGCGCAGATAGGAGAGATGGGCGGCAAGCGGGGCGCCGCGCGCGTGATGGCGCACCAGCCGTGTCTTGATGATTACGGTTCGCGAGCGGCCGGTGAGGAGACGATTGGCGCGCACGCTCGCCGAGCGGCCACGCCCGAACGTCGAGCGATGGCCCAGGCTGATCCGGCCGGAGCGAGAGATAAGGGCGCCGGCCTTCTGGGCGGCGGCAAGCGCTTGCGCGATGAAGGGCCTGGCGCGCTGCGCGCCGGACGAACGGATGCGGCCGGGCCGGATACGGAATTCGTCCTCACCGCTCATATCCGAGACCCCGCACATCGCTCCAAAACGCTGAGATCCAGCGGAAATCGGCGTTGTCGCGAGGTGCGAGGAAAACCCGCACCTCGCGAAATCGCTGCAAGAACCCTTGAAATCCGCCGACCGACCGAGGCCGCACCTCGCGGCCTTTTATCTCGCCATCTTCCGGTTGTTCGGTTGTTCTGCCCACCTTCCGCCTCCATTCCCGCCACGGTGCGCTGGAGCTTGCGGTTGCGCGAAAACGCCGATACGCGCTCATGGCTGGATTCCTTCGCCTGATCGCGCCACGAAGAGACTCGCGGACAGCGGCGCGATGGCGACGACATCGCGCACTGGAGCGGCAGAGCCAGCGTCATTTGGCGGTCGCACGGCCGGTACGGGGGCGACAGCCTGTTCGCGACCCGGCCGATCTACAAAAAGCGATGCATGCTTCCAGGGAATGGCCTCGGCAGACGTGACGGCGAAAGGGCGGATGGTCGCGCGGCCTCCGACAAACGGGGCAAGTGCCGCGACATAGGCGCGGGTCTCGGCCGGTAGTGGACGCCCCGCAAGATAGGCTGTGTAGCGCCCAGGCCCCGCGTTGTAGGCGGCCAGAAATCCCGGCGAGCCGAAGCGATCGTGCAGTTCGCGCAGATACGCCGTTCCCGCCAGGATGTTGTCCCGGGGATCGAACGGATCGCGACCAAGCGACCAGCGGGCGCGCAGATCATCCCATGTACCGGGCATGATCTGCATCAAGCCGCGGGCGCCGGCGCTGGAGACGGCGCGCACGTCGCCCGCACTCTCACTGCGCATGATGGCGCGTATCAACGCTGTCGGAACGCCGAAGCGGTGCGAGGCTTCTGCGATATGCGCGCCGAACGGATCGCGTTGGGATGACCGCGCGGCGGCCAAGTCCTGCGCCACTGTCGCCGCCGGCATGACGGTCGCGACTGACAGGCCGCAAAGGAGGAGCAGAGCCATGCGCCGGGCAGCGCGAAGCGGCCCGGACGCACTGCGATGGCTCGTCGACGGACGGCGAGCGCGCATCGTTCAATCCTTCTCGCTGCGGTCACGCGGGCGCGCCCAGTGCAGCGACCAGGACGTCTTGTCGTCGCCATTGCGAAAGAGGTTCGCGCGTATCGGCTGCGAGAAGGTGGGGTCGTCGAGCTGGATCGAGACATAGTCGCCGGCCTTTTCGGTGGAGCGTTTCCAGCCGGCACCAATCTCGGGGCCGTCCTCGTTTCCGGCGTGAATGCGGTAGTCAGGCGCATTCTCCGTTTCGCTCGCCTCTGCCGCCACAATGGCGATATCCAGGTTGAGGCTGAGCGTGTGGATGCGCCCGTTATAGCCAGTCTTCTGGCGCGTGAATTCTCCGATCTGCTGCATGTCAGGCTCCTGTTTTGGAGTGGTGCGGTGATGAAGGCTGGCGGCACGACGCGCGCCGCCGGTCGCGCGCTCACCGCGTTGGCGCGCGCCATTCGAAGCGTCCGTTGCCGTCCTCGTCTGTCCACAGCGGGACGGCGCGGCCGATGATCTGGACGGTGGAGAGGAGGCCGAAGTAACGTCCGTCGAGGCTGTCGCGGACCTGCCAGTTCATCAGGAAGACTTCGCCGGTCGCGATGCGGCGGCAGCCCTGCCAGACCGGCAGGTCACGGCCGGCCCGATCACGCTCGAGCGCCACACCCACCTCGATACCATCGACCGTGATGGTGAGGTTCGAGCGACAGACACGCTGCCCGCAAACGCCAAGGATGCGCTTCAAGAGTGGGACGCCCCTCGGCAGATAGCCGCGATCGGCGAGGAACGCCGCGAGTGGCTCGGGGGCGTCGACGGCCACAAGATCGGTGACGTCGAACGGTCCGTGGAAGTCGATCGTGTAGAAGCCGATCGGTGCGCTAGCTGACGCATTCCAGATGAGCTTCGTGGGCATCGGCGAGAGGGCGGGATAGCCGACGCCGATGGTTGCGACAACGCTGGCCAGGATGATCGCGGCGCGCGTCACGGCTCGGTTCTCCTGCGCAGCAGGGCGGCGCGGTGGTGATCGAGCGTGTAGGCGTGCGGCTCGTGCCCGGCGGTTATCCGGTTGTGGATGTGCCGCCAATGATCGGGCGACACCGATTCAGGTTCTATGCCGAGGCGCTGGATGGCGTCGATCGCCTGCAGCACGCGTTCGACCTTGGGCCAGCTCTCGACCTTCAGCAGGATGTCGCCGCCGGGACGCACGAAGGGGAGCGTCTGATAGGCTTCGCCACGTGCGACCGCACGCACGATGTCGATGCGTGAGATGATCGTTCCGAAGTCGTTCGCCGCCCAGCGCACGAAGGCGAAGACCGCGCCGGGGCGATAGGACAGGATGCGCCGGCGACGATCAACGATCTGTTCGTGGGCGTGGGTGCCGAACCGTATCCAGTTCTCCTGTCTCTTCTCGATCCAGGTCAGTTCGACATGGACGAGAGTGTCGGGAGCGTGGTCCGAGGCTGGGAACGCGCCACGCACGCGAGGAGCCGCGATGCCAGTCATGAGGGTTCTCCTGATGTTGCGGGAATTCGCGCGAGCATCTCGCGCAGCAGCATGTCGGCGACGATGCCGCCGCGCTGGAAAGCGGTGATGCGGTCGCACACCTGCCGCATCATGCCGGTGGTCGGGCGCGAGACGAAGGGAGAGACTGATCGACGGTCCCCAACGCGCCGGCGGCGGCCTTAATCCGCGTATCGGGAGGAGTGCGACGATCATCGCGGTCCTCCCGAGCGCGGATCAAGAGGCGGCTTGGGGGCTTCTGAAGCGTTGGTTGCCGTGGTGCGACCGCCAGAAACCGATAACGCATTCGAGGTCTTGTCGGTGTCTATGCTGAGTGCGTCGCTGGTTCGCCGGACAAGCCTCTGCACACCGCGCGCGCGCGCTTCAAAGTTAGAATCGGGGTTAGAGTCTAAGTTAAGGGCGCGATTTCGGCTTTGCTTTCTGGAGGTTAGAGCCTGTTTGGGTTCCTGATAGCACGTGACCACGGTTCGCGATGGCACGATAGTTCCGGTTCCCGATAGCACGAGGCCGTCCACAGGCCTTCCACAGGAGCCAATCCGCTCGAAGGCGAGCAACGCCCGGCCGCCAATCTCTACTTCGAGCGCAAGCGTGTAGCCGGGCAGCGGCTGTCGGCGGATGATGTCGCGCAGCTCGAAGGCAAAGCGCTTGTAGGGTGACAGGCTGCCGGATTTCTGGTGCAGGTGGCGGAAGTCGAAGCGCCAGCCAGCGCGCTGGCGTCCGCCATGCTTGCGCACCAGCCGGTAGAGCCAACGATCCAGCCCGCCAGTCAGGTCGAAGTAGCCGCGATCGATCGTCAGCACGAGCGCATCATCGAGGACCGCCTGGTAGAACCAGTCGGGGACGATCAACTCGATACCCGCGGGTTTGCCATGGCGGTCGATGCGCTCCTGCCACTCATTGATCCATGAGAAGCGGTGACGCCGGCCTTCGGCGGGCTGACGAATGGTCGTCGAGACGGTCGTCGACTGCAGCCGATCAAGCGCCGCCTTCAGGCGCTGATAGTCGCGCAGGCTCTTGCCTCGGCCCACGAAGGTGAGGATCTCATAGGGCGTGGCGGCCATCAGCCGCGAGGTGCGAAGCCCGCTGTCACGCGCCTCGACGATCTGGCTGGCGGCCCAGATCAGGATGTCGGCGTCCCAGATGGTCGCCATGCCGTGATCGGGTACGGCCTCGACCCGGATCGTGACGTTGCCGGTGGCAAAATCGATCGGGGTGATGCGATGGGTCTTGGAAAGGGAGAAGAACGGGTAGGCCATGATGTCCTGTGCGTCTCGTGGGGCGAAGTCGCCAGGCAGCGCCCGGAACAGGTCGAGTTGCCCGCGCTCCGAAAGGGTTTGGTTTCGCGCCACCATCTGGAAATCCGCGCGCGATCAGCGTGCGTATCGTCCGCCATGCGCCGGCGGCGTCGGTGTATGACGCTTGGCCGGCAGGACCGACCCACGCGGATCGGATGTAGAGGTGACGGCGCCGCGTTCGGCCCAGGCCTGAAGATCGTCGACGGCATAGACGACACGGCCGCCGAGCTTTCGGTAGCCAGGACCGGTGCCATAGGTCCGGTGCTTTTCGAGCGTGCGGGCGGACAGGCTGAGGAAATCCGCGGCTTCCTTGGTGCGCAGGAAGCGCGGCGGCAAGACGGCGATATCGGGTCGCATGGGTCGGACCTCCGTGGGGTTTTGGGCCGCCGCTGGCGTTCAGCGGTGGACGGCGACCACGGTGGCGGAGAATGGGCTTCGCAAGGGATGGGGAAGTTGAGGGGGGCTAAAATCCCACCCCTTGTCCGGGGCCAGAACCGCTATGATCGACGGCGATGACGCAGGATCTGCAAATAGCCGCCGGCAATCATGACGGTAGCACCTTCGACGAGGCCGATCACCGCGTCGCGCAGCGCGGAGGTCTTCCAAGGATCAGCGGCGACGCGCTTAAACCCGTAAAGCGCGATGGCAATGTCGCGGTAGCTCGCGCTATTCGAGTGGCCGTCAGCGGCCTGCATCATCAGACGGAAGCGGCGGCGTTGCTGCGGGGTCATCCGTGTGTCCGAGGGTGCTGGGCGTCCCTGCAAGTTACGCCAGAAACGGGTCAGTGCTTCGATCCGTCCCAACGTATCTGCGTCCAGGGGAATCAAGGCCGCCAGAGGACCGTGCGGGTCACTACCGGGCAGAAGGAGAAGTTGAGTGACGACACCTGCACTATGGACAATGTGGCACCCTTCCGGACTGTCGTGGTCCACGCCCAGGCCGGTCAACGGCGCGGCCGGCGTGGATATCAGGAAATCCGGCGCACCAATGAGGGGAACCACGGCTGGATCGACATCAGGCGACCAGAGAACGTCTTGCGCCAAGGCGGATAAGTCCGGCCTAGCCGGGAAATCGCAACCCCCACAGCCGCTGTGCCTCAGGCCGGAATGGTGCTTTCTCGGCTCTTGTGGTCACGAGCGCTCGGTAGTGCCGTTGATAGGGTTCGTGACGTCGCAGACACTCCCAGGCGAGCCCTTCGATTGGTAAAGTATCGAAATAGTCATAGCTGTCATTGTCTCGCCAATGCGACGTATCCGGCCTCATCCAAGAGCTCCTCGCAAACAACGCGTAGACCCCGCCTCCAAACGATTCCGGGTTGTAGCGATTGGCGGAAGACCCCTGCCGGGCATCGGGTGATGCCACTTCGGCATCACCCGCGAACCACAGGCGCTGTGGTGCTAGTTGCCTGGTCGACGCAAAAGATGACGGTAGCCTGCACGCGCCATCCAGCGCGCTCGCGCCAGATGGCTGTCGTGGATGCGCCGGGCGCGTTGGGGCTCACTCGTCAGGTCGATCCCGAAGAGAATTTCAACAACCTCGCGCCAGTCCGCGCCGTCGTCGGCGGCGTCTAGCAGACGCACATAGAGCTTGATGTGCTCCCGATCGTATTCGGTGAGTTCGTCACTGGTCGGCGCGGTTTCGTCAAATGGCTCGATCATTGCTTGCCTCGTCTTCACAGAGTGAGCCTGCATTTTATAGAAACAATCTTGCCAGCGGAGGATGGTTGATCAGCATCAGGCGATGCGGTTTCGGCATCGCTCTCGGCTTGAGTGAACCGAACCGGACGTCCGCGGAAGAAGGCCCCGGCCTTCCGGCCGGGGCCTGCGCGGGTCCTTAGTCACCCCGCCGCGCGTTCGGGCGGGACCAGATGAGCGAGAAACCCTCACCTTCCTCGTCGTCGAAGAGGTTGGCGTAGATCGGGGCGTTGAAGCTCGGATCGTCGAGCTTGAGACCCAGGTAGTCGCGGCCCTCGTTGGAGGTCTTCGACCATGCGGCGCCGATCTCGGCGCGGCCGACCAGCACCCGGTGGCTGGGAGCGTTCTCGCCAGTGGCGCGTGTGTCTGGGACGATGCGCACGTTCTTGGCCTGGACGCTGAGGGTGACGATTTCGCCGGTGAACTCGTTCGCGGTGGTCTTCTTGAAGGTGCCGATGGTAGCCATTGTAAGTCTCCGTTTTCTGTTCCCGAGCCCGCACCATGCGGCCTCGATGGCGATCGGTTGGCCGGAGGCGACCGACGACGCATCGCTTGCGACCGGAGCAACGCGGAGGACGGCGCAAGAACGACTTTCTTGTCTCGAGAGGAATGGCGGCGCTCGGGGTCCCCATGCGCTTGCCGCATGGGGTGGGAGCCGGCAGGGGAAGAAAGTCGAGATGCGTCGTTGCGGCTCAGGCGGTCGAGGCTTCAGCCGTCCTTCGGGCAGATCAGCCCATTGAAGAGGCCGTTTGGAGCGCTCTTGGGACTGATTGGCAACGGAGACGTTGGCGTCCAACGCGCCGCCAGCAGATCGCTACGAGCTTCACTGGCATCGCCGACACATTCCAGGCTCCAGATCTCGCGCACCTCCAACGCCCCGTCACCGGTCGCGCTGCCGTCCTGCCACCGACTGGTCGGACCTGCCTTGCAGCATCGACCGAACAGAGTTCAAGGCCACAGACGAGGCCGCGCCGGGATTGCCCAATCCTCGATCATTGGCATGGAACCCGATTGCTCCAACCACCGATAATGAGGAGGCTAGGCCTTCGTCGGTCTGGTCCACCCGCCTCGCTCACGCGGGTCTAGCTCGAACCACGTCCCTGCCGGATTGGTCGGCGGCCGTCATGCCCGCGACCCGCAGATATGCCGTGACGCCGACGGCGGTCGCGCCAATGACGGAAAAGACGATCTGCCAGATGTCCGAAGGCATCATGTGCTTCGCGATACCATGGCTGGCATGGTAGCCGGCAACGATCGCGGGAGCGACGAAGACCATCGCGATCGCCAGCTTCGCCCACATGGGGCGAACGACGCCGAGGAGGATTTGGGCGACGCCGACCGTCAACCCGGCTGCGAGGATGCCGACAAGGATCGCGCCAAGCCAGCCGGCACCGGTGTTGAATGCCCATGTACTTGCGTTGACGCCGACGAACAACGGGAGGGCGACGATAGCAAGCGTGAAGAGCAACCAGCACAAGATGCCGATGGCCGCGATGCAAAGGAGAATGCCGAGGATGATCATGGTGGTGTCTCAGTGAGAATAGCTCTGGCGATTGCGCCTTCCACCACCACCTGGCGCAGTGCACAGCATAGCAAAGGAAAAGCGCGGGCGAAACCCGCCAGTGTTCTTGCATCGCCAGGCGCGATGTTCGCCCCGTCATGGGGCGAACGGGTCGATTTCGCCGATGATGGCGGTGTCGTCGCCGTCATACTCGTTCGCCGGCACGACCGAGAGAGTGCCGTCGCCAGCACGAAAGATGACGATGGTGACCATGAGGGTGGCGGCGAGGCTGAAGGCGAAGGCATGTGCGTCGGCGAAGGACATCGATCCGGCTCCTGTTTGAAGCGGAGAACCCTCCCCCGCTGACAGGCGCCCGATGTGTTCGGCCGATGGCCGCGATCACCGCGAAGGCGAAGCCGGAGCGGCGGCACGCTTCGCGTAGTCCGACCCCTTGCGGGTTGATGGCTTTAGGCTATCGGCTGGACCAAGGATCAGCGCAATGGATCGCGGGGTGCGGTCATCTTCAAGTCAGGAGCAGCGGGCGTTGTTGACGCGACGCTCTTGTTCCAGGAGCGTCTGAGCGAGCTGCCGCGCGATGTGGCGGGCGTCGAGCGAGAAACCGGACGGCCATGATCGCGATGGATCCCGTTGGAAGCCGCCACGCTGAAAATGAGGATGAAGCTGGGCGATGACGCTGTGCAGTCGCGGTGGCAGGCCTAATCCAGCTCTCTCGGCGTAACGAGCCGCCTTGTCGAGATCGTGCCCGATATGGCGGCGGTTCCAGCGATCATCGGTCGCGACTCTGAGAAGATGCGACTTCAGGAGCAATTCAATGGCGATGGCGATGGCGTGAAGGGCCGCATTGTTCCTGCCTCGATCCGCCGCCCAGTCAGCGCCATCGAGGCACACGGCGGCATTGCGCAAGAAGGTGTCGGCGGCGCGATGTCCGGCGTGAAGCTTTATAGGAGGGCGTAGGTTCCGACGGCGCTTACGCGCCGCCGTTTCCGAGCCGATAGACCGGGATGCCGAGCTTGCGGGCCTTGTCTGCGAGGTTCTCCTGAATGCCGGTGCCCGGAAAGATGATGACGCCGATCGGCATGACCGCCAACATCTGGTCGTTGCGCTTGAAGGGAGCGGCCTTGGCATGTTTGCTCCAGTCGGGCTTGAAGGCGACCTGCGGCACCTTGCGATGATCGGCCCAGCGGGCGGCGATCTTTTCGGCGCCTTTCGGTGATCCGCCGTGCATCAGCACCATGTCGGGGTGCTTGGCGCGGATTTGGTCGAGCTTTGCCCAGATCAGTTCGTGATCGGCGGTATCGCCGCCCGAGAAGGCGATCTTGGGGCCGGCGGGCAACATGACCTCGGTTTCCGCGCGCCGCTTGGCCGCGAGGAAGTCGCGGCTGTCGATCATTGCGGCGGTGAGATGATGGTGGTTGACCATTGACCCCGCGCGCGGTCGCCAGGCCGAGCCGGTCTGCTGATCGTAGTGGTCGGCGGCCTGGTCACGCATGAGCTCGAAGGCGTCGCGCCGTTCGATCATGGTCTGGCCCTGGGCGGTGAGGTTCTCCAGTTCGACCGCCTTGATCTCGGTGCCGTCCTGTTCGCGATGCAGTCGGCGCTGGGCCTGCTCGTTGTCGTCCAGTTGCCGCTCGATCCGCAGCACGGCGCGGTGGAAGACATTGGTGACGGACCAGAGGAGGTCATCGAGGTCCGGTTCGAGGCGCGTGTCGGCCAGGGTGGCGATGAGGGCGTCAAAGATGTCGGCCACGGCTCCGGCCACGTGGTCGCCACCGGGGAGCGGTCGCGGATCGGGCTCGTCCGCAAATGGGCGCCAGCCATAGAGCTGGAGTTCGGTGAGGATGTGATCGGTCGGAGAAGCGGCGTGGTGCGGTTCGGTGTCGTCGTGCTCGGCCATGGGATGCTCCCGTCGGTTTGACCGCGACCCTCGCGGCCTTCATGGCGACGAGAGCCCACGGGCGGGTTGGCCCGACACCCGCAGCGAAGCGGAGGGCCGGAGCGCAGCGGAGGATGGCGGCGGCCGGCTATTTTGCCTCGCGATGGAAAGGCGTCGCGACCAATCGCTGCCATTCGCGAGCAGTCGCGCACCGCCGGAAAATAGTCGGCCGCCGCCATTGCCTGGCCGGCCAGTTCGTGGGCCGATCGCCCTCTCGAAGGCCGGGTCGCGGCTCTCTGCCGGCGGGTCACTCATCCATGCGGCGCACCGGCACCGCGCGCCGCGCGCTTCCCCTCCCGGCTCATGCCGCCTGTGTCAGATAGCGGAGGCGGTCCTTGCGCATGAGCTGGAACGCAATCGAGGCGCGGAAGGCCGCCAGTCCGAAATGGCGGAGGTCTTCGTTGAAGTCCTCCGTCTCCGGCGACAGCACGATTGCCTCGATTCCGGCGTCCGTCGCGCGCTCGAGCAGGCTGTCTCGGGCACCGTCACCGGCCGGATCGTTGTCGCGGATGACATACAGCCGCCGCAGGTTCGGAGGGAACAGGATGGCGGCAAGATGGGCTGCCGAGAGTGCCGCAGCCATCGCCATATCGGGCAAGGCGCATCTGAGCGATAGCGTCGTCTCGATGCCTTCGCCTGCCGCCATGACGCTGCCGGGTACGCCGAAGCGGACGGCGTTACCGAGAAGGTCACCCATTGCCCTACGCGGCGTGTCGACGGGTGCCTTGCCGGCGCCGTCCGGTGCGAGCCAGGTGCGGTGAGCGCCGGTCAGATGTCCATCCAGATTGGTAACGGCGGCAATCATCGCCGGCCAGGTCTCGGTCGGTCCATGATCGTCGGGCCGGTAGTAGCAGCGCGGATGGAACCGCAGCGATCCGGTGTCGTACAAAGTCGTAATGCTACGTCCACGCAAATAGGTTTCCACGAGGGTGCCGATAATGGGCTTCGACATGGCGACCAGTCGGCTAGCCGCTTCCGGAGATCCAATGGGGACCTGCGTGATCGGCTTGGCCGGTCGGGGTGGCATGGCATCTGGCATAGCGAGAAACACGCGCGCCTCGTCGGCGACGTCCCGGAAGTTGACCAGTCCGAGGGATTCGCGGATGACATCGAGCAGGTCGCCATGCTCGCCGGTAGCGGCGTCGGTCCATTTGCCTGGCGGTCCCTTCGGGGATGGCCGCAGACGCACGAACATCGAGCGACCCGGCGCATTGCGGACGTCGCCGACGGTCCAATAGTTGCCCTGGCGGCGGCCATTGGAGAGGTAGTGGCGGCACACCGCCTCGGCATGTTCGCCAAGGCGGTGTGCGAGGTCGGGTGCAGCGTGACGCGGAATCATGCAGCCTCCCGCTCACTGACCCGCTCGATTGGGAAGCGGTCGAGCACGCGCTCCAGCACGGCGACCCCGTTGGCGTCGATCGGCACGAACATCCTGAGCTTCCACGAAATGATCTCGTGGAAGAGACCGTAGGCGGTGAGGCGCTCCCGCATCGTGTCGGTGAAGCCCGACAATTCGATGCGCCATGCGCCCATGACGCGGCTGCGGCGAAGCTGGAGACCCTCGGCGAGATCGAGGATCGTCCGCCCGTCGATCAGCGCCGCGAGCGCCTGCTCGGGCGATAGCGATGCGACGTCTGTCGCCGTGGCGTTGGCGGCCCAGGCCGGCGAGACACGGCGCCCAATGATGCGCTCGCCCTCGTCGGTCTGAAGTCGATAAACGCGGGTCGACTCGGTTGGCAGACGCTTCCAGATCGGCAACAACAGGCCCGTCACCATGTGCAGCACGGCATCGGTGAACTCGGCAACCTCGGCGACCTCCGCAGTCCATGCTGCGGCGAAAGCTTCACGGTGGGCCTCGACCCAGCGGGTTTCGCCCATAGCCTTGAGCGGCATGTTCTGGCCTTCGATCGGCCGGACCAGGCGCACCCGCCGCTCGACCTCGCCATCGTCGAGCATGACGCTGGTGGTCGGGATCTGCACCGCCGCGCGGCCCGATTGCGCGTTGACGAGCAGCATGGCGCGTGGATCGCCGAGATGATGGAGCGCCGCATCGAGCGTGATTGGCCCATTGCGCTTCCGTTCGGTGATCGTCAGCAGGCGGGTTTCGGCCCCGGTGCGCGGATGGGTGTAGATGACCTGCCGATCGGTGACAACGAAGCTCTCGGCCCGCAGGGTCTCCAGCCCGGCATCATAGGTGCCCGAGGCGATGGCGCCCTCTATCCGCGCCGCGAGCAACTGTTCGAAGGCGACGAACAGCACGCCCTGAAGCTCAATGGTGAGCGCCAGCAAGCGGTTGAGGAAGGTGGTGATGGGCGGCAACTCATCCTTGATGCCGTTGGCATCCATAAGCTTGAGGCCCGTTGCCGCCCCGAAGCGCTCGAGGGAGCAGCCCTCGACCTTGCCGCGCACGATCAGCAGGTAGAGCTGCCGCAGGGCGTCGCGAGCATAGTGGCTTTCAAGATTGTCCTCGGGCCGGAAAAGGCCTTGGCCGCCGGTCTGGCGCTGACCGCGCGTGATTGCGCCCAGCGTGTCTAGCCGGCGGGCGATCGTCGAGAGGAAGCGCTTTTCCGCCTTCACATTGGTCGAGATCGGCCTGAAGAGGGGCGGCTGCGCCTGATTGGTGCGATGCGTCCGGCCCAGGCCCTGGATGGCGGTGTCGGCCTTCCAGCCGGCCTCGAGCAGGTAGTGGACGCGCAGCCGCGTGTTCCGGGCCGAGAGTTCGGCGTGGTAACTCCTCCCCGTTCCGCCCGCGTCCGAGAACACCAGAACGCGCTTCTGGTCATCCATGAAGGCATGCGTCTCGGCGAGGTTGGCCGAGCCGGCGCGGTTTTCAACCACCAGACGCTCGCCCTTACGCACGATGCGACGCGCGCGGCCGGTGACTTCGGCCACGATGTCCACCCCGAAATGCTGAACGATCTGATCGAGTGCGCCGGGCACGGGCGGCAGACTGGCGAGCTTGGCGATCAGCTCGTCGCGCCGCGCGACAGCCTCGCGGCTCTCGACCGGCTGGCCGTCGCGATAGACCGGCCGCGACAACAGATTGCCCTCCGAATCCGTGAAGGGCTCATAGAGCTGCACCGGGAAGGAATGGGCGAGGTAGTCGAGGACGTATTCGCGCGGCGTGATATCGACGCGAACATCGTTCCATTCCTCGGTCGGCAACTCTGCCAACCGCCGCTCCATAAGCGCCTCGCCGGTCGAGACGATCTGGATGACCGCCGCATGGCCTTCTTCCAGATCGCGGATGATTGACCGCAGCAGTGTTGGTGTCTTCATGCTGATGAGCAGATGGCCGAAGAAGCGCTGCTTGGCGCTTTCGAAGGCCGAACGGGCGGCGGACTTCGCCTGAGCGTTCAGCGTGCCGGTGCTGTCCGTCGTGATGTTTGTGGCCTGCATCGCCGCGTCGAGATTGTTGTGGATGATGGCGAAAGCGCCGGCATAGGCATCGTAGATGCGGATCTGCTCAGGCGTCAGTTCGTGCTCGATCAGTTCATACTCGACCCCATTGAAGGAGAGTGACCGGGCGGTGTAGAGGCCGAGCGCCCTGAGGTCGCGCGCCAGCACTTCCATCGCCGCAACGCCGCCGGCCTCAATCGCCTCGACGAATTCCGCCCTGGTCGAGAACGGAAAATGCTCGCCGCCCCAGAGACCGAGACGCTGGGCATAGGCGAGATTGTGGACAGTAGTGGCGCCGGTGGCCGAGACATAGACGATACGGGCCTGCGGGAGGGCGTGCTGGAGCCTGAGGCCGGCCCGACCCTGCTGAGAGGCGGCGACATCGCCCCGTTCGCCCTTGGCTCCCACAGCGTTCTGCATGGCATGGGCCTCGTCGAAGATGATCGCTCCGTCGAAATCCGAGCCCAACCATTCGACGATCTGCTTGACCCGCGAAACCTTTTCGCCTCGGTCATCGAAGCGCAGCGTGGCGTAGGTGGTGAATAGGATGCCTTCCGGCAGCGTCACCGGCTGGCCCTGCGAGAAGCGGGACAGCGGCGTGATCAGCAGGCGTTCCATGCCGAGCGCCGACCAGTCGCGCTGCGCATCTTCGATCAGCTTGTCGGACTTGCTGATCCAGACCGCCTTGCGTCGGCCCTGCATCCAATTGTCAAGGATGACGGCAGCGGATTCCCGGCCCTTGCCTACACCCGTACCGTCGCCGATCATGAACCCTTGCCGGAAGCGCACGGCACCCGCGGTGTCATCGGCCGCAGCGCTAACCACGTCAAAGGTATCGTCGAGCGTCCAGGCGCCGGCGAGATACTCGGTGTGGGCCTCGCCGGCATAGATGACGGTCTCGAGCTGCGCGTCAGAGAGCAGGTCGAGGACGTTCTTCGGCAGGCGCGGCCGGTAGCTCGGCTTGGGTGGCGCCACCGAGGCCATGGCCGCCGATTGAACGAGCTGGGTGGGGTGAGCCCGAGAGCCGGGAATGCGGATCGCCTGCAGCCCGTAGGCTTCATAGATGCCGTCGCTGATCTGGCCCCCCTCGGCCGCTTGCCAGTCGACAGCCTCATATGCGAGGTCGATGGCTTCCGGTTCGGCGATCGACATGCGTGGCGTGGTTCTCGCCGGGCGTGTGAGATAGCCGTGCACGGTGCGGGGCACGGCGACCGCCGATGCCGCGCTGGAAACGGCGGCCATCACGACCGGCGGTCGCGCTGGAAGGCGCTCCTCAATCCACGTGAGGAGCGTTGCCGCATCCGGAGCGATGCCGGGAGCATCCGGGAAGAGGGAGGGATCGTCCGCCGGCATCCTGTCGATGACGGTGAGGCGCGTCGGAAAGGTCGTGCCGTGCTTGGCATAGACCGAGCCATCGATGGCGGCGGAGAAGACCACGCGCCCACGCTCCTGGAGGCGGGTGAAGGCTGGGGTCCAGGCCGGATTTTCGGGGGCAAAACTCGCCCCGGTGATCGTTACCAGCCGCCCGCCGGGCGCCAGGCGTGCCAGCGCCGAGGCGATGTGCCGCCTGGCCGCGTCGGCCATGCGGCCTTCGACATGGGCCATGACGGAGAATGGCGGGTTCATCAGCACCACGCTCGGCATGGCGCTGACATCGAGATAGTCGTCGATCTGGGCGGCGTCGAAGCGGGTGACAGGAACGGCCGGAAAGACGGAGGAGAGAAGCGCCGCGCGTGTCTCGGCAAGCTCGTTGAGGATGAGCGATGCGCCGACGATTTCGGCCAGGATGGCAAGCAGCCCGGTGCCGGCCGAGGGCTCCAGCACACGGTCGGCCGGCGTGATGGCGGCGGCTGTGGCCGCGACAAGAGCGAGCGGGATCGGCGTCGAGAACTGCTGGAAGGTCTGCGCCTCTTCGGACCGGTGCGTATGCGTCAGCATGAGCCCGGCGATCTTCGACAAGGCGGAAAGCCGGAGAGCCGGAGACGCGGCTTTGCGGAACAGCGCCTTTCCGTATTTGCGGAGGAAGAGGACCGTCGCGGCCTCGCAGACATCGTAAGCCTGCTTCCAGTCCCAAGCACCGGTAGTATCGGAGGTGCCGAATGCGGCTTCCATCGCCGCGCGCAGCTTTGGCGCGTCGATACGTTCGCCGCGCTCGATATGGGGAAGCAGGAGGCCGGCCGCAGCCAAGACAGCGGCGGCGCCATCGGTTTCGGCGAGCGGCAGCGATACGACGGCGGGAGCCGCCGCGGCGGGCGAGATCATGTTCATTGTGAGAAACCTCGGGAGAGCGGGACAGGATCGAACCGCGCGGCGCTCTCTCTGGACCGCGAAGGCTCAAACCCGTCCCGCCCACCCTCTCCCTCTCGTCACCGCCGCGGCCTTCACCGCGCGCCACCACGCGATGCCCGCCTCGCGCGTCGCGTTGGCGAACCCAGCAACAGATCGTGCTGGTCGGCGAGCCAGCGTTCGTGTTTCGCGATGACGGCGGCGCGGTCGCCATCGGGGCCGATCCGGAAGGGATTGCCCCACTTGCCGCCGCGGCCGAGTGCTGCTCCTCAAAAAAGCAAACGGCCCGGCGCTCCTTTCGCAGCCCGGGCCCTGGGGTTGGGGATTGACGGTCTATGAGCGTCGGTGTGCGGCCGCGCGGCTCACGCCGCCGCCCGTCCTTCGACAACATCGGCGCCGACCTCGTCGGCGGTGACCTCCTCGATCTGAGCCCTGGCGTGGTGGTTTTTGGCGAGCCACAGTTCGGCCGCCTCCCGACTGTCGGCGAGACTGGAGGAGTTCGAGATTGTCGCCGACCGGCAGCAGCACGCGGACCATACCGATGGCCGGCCGCTCGACGATCTCGTAGCGGAGATCGCTGTCGAGGCTGTGCTCGCGCATGACCGTGACGAGGATCACGCTGCTGGAGGCCAACCTGCCCTCGTTGAGGACGATCGACGCCGGCGCGCAATAGGCGGCCCGCTCGCGCGGTGGCTCCTTGCGAACGAGGCGGCCGAGGCCGTTGCGTCGTTCCCAGGCTACAAGTTTCTTGGCGAACCGCGCAGGTGGTTTCGGCGCGCCGTCCGAATAGCGGATCAACGCGCCGAGCGGGGCAATGTCATAAATGATGTGGGCGAACATGATGGCCTCCTGAAACGAAAAAGGCCCGGCAGGAGGCCGGGCCGTTGAGGTGAAGCGGAGCGGGGCAACGCAAGCCGCCACGTTGGCGGGTGCTATTCGGCGGCGACCGCGTGAGCGGTGACGTCGTCGGCTGCGTCCTGGTCGTCGTCTTCGCCGGCCAGGAATTCAGGCAACGCCGCGACGTCCTCCTCACCCGCCTGATCAACGGGTTGGTCGTCCGCGATCAGGCGCAGTGGTTCCGGCAGCCAGTCACTATGGCCAAGGAGGCGTTCGGCCTCCTTGGCCATGTCACCCTTCTTGAGGTGATTTATGAGCCGAGCCGCCTGCTCGCCGGCACCCTCGCGAACGGCTTCGAGGATGCGGGACTTGGTGACGCGGCCGAGATAGTTCTCGACCGTCGGGCGCCAGCCGGCTTCCAGCATGTCGAGCCCGGTGGCGCGGGACAGCCGATCGGCCTCGTGCAGTCGCCGATCGAGCCCATGCTGGGAGATGCCACTACCGCTAGAGGGATTGGGCCGCTCGAAGAGCGCGTTGATCCCATAGCTGACGCAATGCGCCAGCAGTGCGTGCCGGCTCGCGTCATCGAGAGCATCGAGCCAGATCCAAAGCGCCTCGTCGTCTCCGAAGGGAATATGACCCTTCCACGCCGCTTCGCGTTGGGCGACCGCCTTGGCGGATGGGCTGTCCTTGAGGTCAGCTTCCTGTGCCGACAGGTGGACATGGCGGACAAAGGCCTCGACGCAGCCGGTCGTGGAACGCTGGCCGAAGGTGTCGAGGACAAGTCGGTGCAGCAGCGCCGTGATGGCCACATGCGGGTTCTCGGCTACGGCATTGCGCAGCGCCAGCGTGCGATGCGCCGTGAGTTCGATCACCAGCCGTTCCGGCAGCGGTTTGCCGTCGCCTTCATCCTCCTCGGTGTCGGTCGACTGGGGCCCAATGGTGATGGTAGCCCGATGTACCGTGGGCTCGCCCCCAGTCTGGTTCGCGCCGGCCTCGGCACCGGATTCGGCGCCGTCGACCGGCTCCGAAGCTTCATCCTCGGGTCGGACGTAACCCCGATCGACGACGAGGTCACCATCGTGATCAATGCTGAGGAAGGCGCCGGCGCTGCCGACCTCGGCGGGATCAAAGGTCATCGGCCGGCCCTCGAAGGCCTCGAGCACAGTTTCGATCTCGCCGAGGCGCTGATCGACCTCGTCGGGGAGTTCGTCAGCTTCGGCATACTCGGCTTCCAGCCGATCGTACTCCGCGCGCAACGCTTCGCGCTGTGCCCGCTCCTCGTCGGTCAGATCCGCAGGCGTGCCGGCGAGTGTGCGCAGGCCGTGAGTGTGGCCAAAGGGCAGATCGAGATCCACGACGATCCACTTCCAGCCCTCGGCCGCGATCTCGTCGGCGGCCGACTTGAGCTTGTCGTCGACCAGGCGGTCGAGCAGCGCGGCATCCTGCAGCCAGCCACCATTGTCAGCCTCGAACAGGTCGCGCAGCACCACGCCGCCGGCGGCGACATAGGGGTCGACACCGACGAACAGAGCCCGGCGGTCACTGACCCGAACCGTGGTTTCGGTCAGCATGCGCCGGATCAGATGCGGCTCTTTCGACCAGGAGTTTTCGAGCGCCTCCCAGACCTGCTCCTGACGGGCGTGATCGTCGGTCACGGTAAAGGACATGAGTTGCTCGAGCTTCATGCCATCCTGCTCGTAAACCTCGTGCAGCTTGGCCGAAACCCTGGCCAGCCGCAGGCGCTGCTGCACGAACGTTGCGGACACGAAGAAGCGTGCCGCAATCTCCTCGTGACTGGCGCCTTGGTCGTGCAGGATCTGGAAGGCGCGAAACATATCCAGCGGATGTAAATCCTCGCGCTGAAAATTCTCGGCCAGCGAATCCTCCTCGATCGGGACCTCACTATTGGCGTTGGTGACGACACAGGGAACGGGCTCGGTCTTGACCATTCGCTTCTGCTTGACCAGCAGTTCCAGCGCGCGATAGCGGCGCCCGCCAGCCGGCACCTCAAACATGCCGGTCTCGTTACCCTCGCCATCCAACACTGGCCGGACGTTGAGGCTCTGGAGCAGGCCGCGCCGTGCGATCGACGCGGCGAGGTCCTCGATCGTTTCCCCGCGTTTGATACGCCGTACATTGGACTGGCTCAGCATCAGCTTGTTGAAGGGGATGTCACGTGAAGCGTTGAGGGTGATCTTCTGCTTGGGCGTAGCCATGTGGACTATCTCCGCGACGGGCGGCCGAGATTCTCTCGACCTCCAAACCCGTCACAAAGAAAGGCGCAGCACTCTCACTCTGAGGACTGCGCCGCACACCGAAGATCCGAAGGGGCACAGGGCCGCAGACACGACTTTGCGCATCAGCGGCTCTACGGATTTCAAGCTGAGATCTCACTCGCCGTCTCGGCCAGACTAGGCGGCGTGGTAGAGTATCCGTTCCGCGTCGCGAAGGCTTCCGGCCCGGCGGGCGGCCTCTACCCAGACCGAAATCGGCAGGTCGGTGGCAAAGAGGATGTCGCGCTCGATGCGCATGCCGAAGGGAAGCCGGATCGACGTCATCTCAAGGAGCGAGAAACTGCCCAGCTCGGGATAGCCGAGATCGGCGAGACCGAACAAGGCGTCGCCATCGGCATCCAGCTCGGTCGCGAGCCATACTCCTTCGCCGAGCGGGTTGAAGAGCTTCACGACTGGTGCGTGGTCGGCGTCGCGCTCGCAGCCATTGGCGAGCAGGCGCTCGCGCAGTTCGTCGGTGAGGAGGATCATGCCGCCCTCCTGTCGATCTCGGTCTCATCGACCTCAGCGGAGCCTGGCTTGGCTCCGCTGCCAGGTTGCGGCAGGAAGGCGAGCAGCCAGTCGGCCGCCTTGCTGGCCTGGGAGGCGGCACGAACGATGGCGCGGTTGTCTTCGCGCAGGACATCGAGCCAGGAGGCCAAGTAGTCGGCGTGGCGCACGGTTGGCACGATGCCAAGCGAGGCGCAGCAGAAGGCTGCGTTCATCTCGGCGATCAGTTCCTCGAAAGCATATCTCTTGGTGCCGAAGGCGCCGCGGAGGTCCCGGCCGACGCGGGAGGGATGGCCGGTCGCATGGCCAAGCTCGTGCAGGGCGGTGCGGTGCCAGTCGATGGTCTCGAAATAGGCAAGCGGAGGCGGCACCCGCACGTAGTCGTGCGCCGGCACATAGTAGGCGCTATTGCCGCCGATGCGGAAATCGATCCCTGTCGCCTTGATCAGTGCGTCGACGGCCGGTTCGATCAGTCCGGGCTCTGGTGCGGGCGGAAACACCGCCAGATCGTCGGGCAGATTTTCGCATTGCGCCACGTTGAACACGGTGAAGCGCTTCAGGAACGGTATCGCCTGGGCTGCCTCGCCGGTTTCCCGCGCGCGATTCTTCTCGTCGTCAGGGATGAAGCAATCGGCATAGACGACGGTGGTCCCGTGTTCGCCCTTGCGGACATGGCCGCCCAGCGACAACGCCTGGCGGAAAGTCAGCCAGCCCTGGGCGGGAAAGCCATGCTCGACGACCGCACCCCACAGGATCAGCACGTTGATCCCCGAATAGGCGCGGCCGCTCGCGGCATTGACCGGCATGGCGAGGGGAGCTTTCGCGCCCACCGTCCCCCACGGTTGGACCCAGGGCACGCGGCCCGCTTCCAGTTCGGCGATGATCTTGTTGGTGATATCGTCGTAAAGGCCTGTCCGGTCGGCACCGGCGCGAGCATTGTGGTGATTTCTGGACATCGCAATTCTCCGCGACGGGCGCCGGAGGCCTCTCCTCCAGCTCTCAACCCGTCACGGCAAACCGGTCCGCACTCTCACTCTACGGCGTTGCGGGGGATTCCCACGGAAGCGGCGCAGAAGAGGAGACGCTTTCGAATTTGGGGCAAAGGCGGTCCGCGCCAAATCGGCAAATGTCGCTGACCATTTAGTATGGTTATTGCTACCGGACTGCGTGGCGGATGCGGTCGGTAAGCGTTTGTTCGACGTCGAAATAACCCTCCCATGCTTCGGGCAGCTGAGCCCGCGCGGCGGCGGCGAAAACATCGAAACCGTTGGCGCTTTCGCAGGTAGGCAACTCCTCCCAGCTGACGGGCACCGCGCACGACGCCCCCGCGCGTGCCCGAGTCGACCAGGGACAGATTGCAGTGGAGCCCTGGCCGTTGCGCAGGTAATCGAGAAACATTCGGGCCTTGCGCTTCGCCTTGCTCATGTTGGCGACGAAGCGCGACGGATCTGTACGGGCCAGTAGTTCGGCTAAGTCTTGGCAGAAGCTCTTGACCTCGTCCCAGTCTGCCGCCGGGGCGAGCGGCACGACAACATGAACGCCCTTGCCGCCGGACAGCAACGGCCACGACTGCAGTCCAAGCGCTTCCAGAATGCCCCGAATGTCGAGGGCTGCCTGCTTGACGGCAGTGAAGCCCAAGCCCTCGCCGGGGTCGATGTCGAAGATCATGCGGTGCGGCAGATCCGGCTGCTGGCGACGGCTTCCCCAAATGTGGAATTCGAGCACGTTCATCTGGGCGCCTGCGATCAGCCCAGCCAGGTCATCGACCCACAAGATGCGGCTTTCTTTACCGGACATCTTCTCCAATTGGCCGTCATGGATGGCCTTGGGCATGCCTGGCATTCTGTGCTTCTGAAAAAAGGTCTGTTGGAGGTCGCCGTCGGTATCGCGCACCAGCGAAAGCGGCCGATCCTGGATGTGGGGCAGCATCTTCTCGGCGACCACGGCGTAGTAGGCGGCGAGCGTGGCCTTGGTCACCTTGGTCCCGGGATACATGACGTTGTCCGGATGCGTCAGTTTGACACCGACAGCAGCGGCGATCTCCTTGCCGATTCCCGGATCGAGATTGGCGGAGCCAAGATTTGCCGGCGTCTTCGGCATTTCCATCACCACCTGGTCGGCTCGCTTGTCTTCGCGCATGCCCCTAAAGCTTGGATGCAAGCTGCCGTCCGGTGTCACTTCGGCATAGGTAACCTCGGCGACAAGCTCGGGCTTCACCCACCTGGCACGTCGGGCAATGTCTCTCGGAACGGAGGCGAAAGCCGGTTTCTCAACACGGCGTTTCTCGAGCTTCGCGAGGATGTCCTTGCGCATCGCCTCGGTGAACCCCGTGCCGACGCGGCCGCGATAAATGAGCTGGCCATTGTCGTAAGTGCCGAGGATCAACGATGCCATGCCACGTCCTGTGTCACTTGGGCGGTAGCCGCCGACGACGAATTCCTGTCGCTTCGTGCACTTGATCTTGAGCCAACTCCAGGTGCGGTCGCCGACGTAGTAGCTGTCGGCGCGCTTGGCAATGACGCCTTCGTGGCCGCCCTCGCACATGGCGTCGAACACTCTTTTGCCCTGGTCGACGATGTGGCTGGAGAATTGCACGCTGTCGTCAGGGCGGCGCGCGCCCAATAGGGACTCAAGTCGCGCCTTGCGCTCGAGGAGCGGCTAGTTCGACAGATCTTCGCCATCGAATTCAAGCAGATCGAAGGCGTAGAACTTGAGGGGCATACCCCCGGCAATGCCGGTTTTCAGCATGGAGAAGTTCGTGCTGCCGTGGCTGTCGATGGCGACGATCTCACCATCGATCAGCACCGCGCCCTTGGTCAGTCTCTGAAGCGGCGGCAGGATCACCTTGAACTGTCGGGTCCAGTCGTGGCCATTTCGGGTATAGACGACTACGTTCGAGCCGGAGATGGCGACTTGGGCACGATAGCCGTCAAACTTCATCTCGAAGAGCCAATCCCCGCCCACCGGTATGTGGTCTGTCAATGTGCAGAGCTGGAAGGACCGACACCCCGGCAGCGGATATGTAGGGATAGATTCTGAGTCTCTGCGCCGTGTGCGCCTTTTGCTGATGCTGAGGATGCCGTCTACAGCCGACATGCGGAACTCGGATACATAGTCCGATTCATTACCATGTCTGGGATTCGGTTCCATGCCCAAGCATCTCCGCGCCGGCGACCGTCGGCGCTAAAAAGGAAGAACGGCGTATAAGCCGCAGTCCTGCGCGCGGCCGCAACAGCGGATCATTGTCGAGCGTAGGACGGAGGAAATTCGCCCCCGCCGGGGGCGGTGAACGGGACAGCCGTAGGAGCGTCAGCATAGCGCCGGCCGCAGGACGGGACGCGGGACCGACTGTCCCCGTCCGCGGTGGTCCGCATGTTTTGCGTCGAAGCCGACCGGGCGAGATTGCGCGCATTTCCGGTTCCCGACAGGCCGGCTGCTGATCGTCGCAAAGTTATTGGATTTGCCAGCACCAGCGCCGAATTGATCTGCAAGAATCGATGAGGTTTTGCATCCCTTCAACTCCCCTCAATTGCGCGGCAGCTTGTGAATTTCCAGCCTGACAGGGCCGCCCCTGTGGGCGGATCTGGAAACAAAGCGGAGGCGACACCGGACGTAGCAGCTATCGACGCGCGGATTAAGGTTGCCGAAGAAAGCCTGAAACCTAGCGCTGAACGCCTCAAGGAGGCGGTTTCTCAGAAAGTCGAAAAGATGGGCCAAGCATCGCCCACGAAACGGCGAAACTATTTCGATATTTTCGCGACAACGGTCCCCGATCCCTCGGCCTGGCTGCCGCGGAAGTCCGTAATGAACCGCGAATTGCGGGTCTTTATGCGAATTCACGAGCGAAGCGTAGCGCTCAGAAAGTGCAATGCCAGCCGCGGACGGAATCTCGCAGAAGCGTGAAAAGATCCGGTTCGGCCCGCCCATCGGAACGAGCAAGGAGAGCCAACAGAGGGCATTGTTGCGTCGATTTGCTTCTGACGGCATCCCTGCCGCGCTTGCGGAGGGTTGACCTATTTCCACATGCTTTCCTGCACTTCTTGACGACTCTGAGATTGTCAAAGTCGGCCGCGCTCGGAACGTTTCAACCGAACCAGCCATGCCTCCTAGCGCCTCGCGCGATACCTCGCTTCGCGGCCCTACGATGACCGACTTCACCTGAAGGTGTGGGGAGAACGGTAGGAATTAATGCGCCAAAGCCAAACTCGTATACCAATAATGATATCACGCATTTATGTTTGCAAACGCAATCGCTGTCTAGGGCACTGGCCACGGACTTCCGCCGTCCCACTGACCTCTCGCTCGACTCACCATCCTCGATCCGGGATTTCGTCATCGTCGACCGTAACAAGATGGTCGTGGCCTATGCCGCCGACGGGCATACGCTCTCGGCGAGAAATTCGATCACGACCGCGGCTGCGTATACACGAGCGGGCGCTCGCCGCTCTGGTAGTCCTTTACCGGCAGGGCCGGTTGCGGCCGTGCGTAGAACATCGGCTCGCGGGTATCGAGACCAGCATCGGCGGTCTGCATCTTCATCTCTACCCCAGTGCCGTCGGCTTCCGCCTTGCCCATCGCATCTTGAAGTTGTTGCGCGGCTTGTTGGCTCCATGGCAGCACATAGAAGCGCGGCTCAGTCGAGCCGGGCGTGGTGAGCCATACGTAGATGGCTTGGTTCTCGACCGGGACGGCGCCCACCACCTGGGCTTTTGCCGTGTCACGCCACTCGAGCGTGAGCGGCTTGGGACGGCCAAGAAGCTCGCTGGCGCCGACATAGACGATGGTGATCAGCGCCAGGAAGATGCCGACCGAGAGGGTGCGGCGGGCAATGCCTGCATGCGGCAGGATGACGAAGATGAACACCCCGAGCAGCAGGGCGAAGATGACGGGAGCGATCATCATTGGGAGGCCGCCACGCGTAGGGGTTTGAAGATGCTGTTGATGCTACCCGGCACCAGTTGGCCGGTCGGATCGAGCCGGAATCTCAAGGCGGTAAGCTCCTGGTTGGGCTTGCGCAGCTGGACCGTCGTTGTGGCCAGCGGCGTTGAGGACTTGGTGGAATCGGTCTTCACATTGACAGTTATCTTCACCGGGACGGCATATGTGACGTTCACGCCGCGATACATGTGAACATTGATGACGTATTCGCCTGCGGGAGCTCCCCGAGAATAGGCGACCTCATGGTTGGAGTCGGTCATGTCCTGCGCCATGCCGAGGTCGTCGCGCAGCAGATCGAACACCTTGCCGCTCTTGTTGGAGTAGCCGACCGGCACATCGCCGGGCGCCTGGACCCACAGATCGACATCGGCGTCGAGCTTGTCGGGCCACTGCGTCTCGACTGTCACGTTTCCGGGCGCCGTGACGCCATCGGTCTCGCTCGCCTTGGCTGGCGGGTTCATCACCGTCATCATGAGCGTGGTCATGAGGACGAAGCCGCCGAGCATCAGGAGAGCGGTGTCGAGCCAGACAGTAAGGGTTTCCTCATCCATCGAAGTTACCGAGCAGGCGAAGATTGATCTTGAGCCACAGGTTCGTGGCTATGCCGAGCAGCGTCGCATAGAGCGCGACATACATGCCGTCGATGACCGACCCGATCATCGAACGGATTGCATTGGGATCGGCCGTGCCGCCGGCGCGCGCCGCTGAGAAGGCGACGATGAGCCCAACCACGGTTCCGAGCAGCCCGATCCGCACCACATGGGTCGCCAGCCAATCGACATCGCGCCAGCGCCGGAAAAAGACGCACAATATGCCGAGGGCACCGATGGCTGCGATCAGCCAGCACAGAAACGCGTTGTTGCCGGCGAACGGTTTGCCGGCAACGCCGACGGCCCACAGCCCGACGATACCGGCGGTGCCGATCGCCTGAAGAACGATGAACCGCGACAGAAACGCCTTTGGAGCGCCGAGGTCGGAATGCGTGTCCGACAGCCCGCGGTCAACGGCGTGCGATCCCAAGTCGGCTGCCTGCTCTGGCCAGAGCTTCTGAGCGACCGGACTGGGCCACGGCTTTTGCCGCGGTGCGTTTTCGCGGGAATAGATATCTACCATCTTGCCGCTCCTTCTTTTGCGATCCATTTATCTATGCGATCAGGCGCCGCGCTCGCCCTTGGCGCCGACCCGCTTCAATTCTTCCCAGCCTTCGCCGGCCGCGACGAGGCAGCTTGGGCCGTTCGGCTGGCTTACCATGATCGTCCAGGTCTCGCCGTCATCGCTGGTCAGCACTTCGACGACCGAGCCGTTTTTGGCCAGGCCGAGGGCAACCGGCGTTTCCTTGAATCGGCTGGAAAGTTGCTTCAGGATTTCCGGCCGCGAGCCGCACGGGGGCAACCCGCTCGCCGTGGCTGCTGGCGATGCCGCCGCCACCGGCATGGCGGAGATGGCGACCAGCGAGACTGCCGCGCCCATCGCTTTGATGCGCGTCGACTCAAAACGTGACTTAACCTGTTTGAGAGTTTGGTTGGACATCGGGACCTCCGAGTTTGTGCGAAGGCAGGCCTCTCGGCCAGCCCTGCGGTCGATTCAACCTTCGTGCCAAGGGTGTACTTGTTCGCACCTGCTATTAGCCTTGCAGAGTACTGCAGGAGTCACGGTGCCTTCCATTCTACCAGGGTTTACTCGGCTAACTGATTAGTCGGGGAAGCTCAACCTTGGTATGAGCGAGATGGCCTGCTGCCGGTTTTTCGGACATGAGGTTAAGCTAACATAGCTCGTTCCTCAAACTCGACGGGGCTCAGACTGCCCAGTGTCGAGTGCCTTCGCCGAGGGTTGTAGGAGCGCTCGATGTGATCGAACACATCCGCCCTGGCGTCATCCCTCGTCCTGTACACCTTGCCGGCCGTCCGCTCGGTTTTCAGCGACGAGAAGAAGCTCTCCATCGCCGCATTGTCCCAGACGTTTCCCGACCGGCTCATCGAGCAGGAGATGCCGTGGTCAGCCATCAGTCGTTGGAACTGCTCGCTTGTGTATTGGGCACAGTCAAACGGCCGTCGCAACACCAGAGCGAAGGAGGTTGCGATGGGCATTCGAAAGCGACGATCACACCGTTCTGAACGAGCGCCGTTGCCGTCACCGGGACGGCCACCCGTAGCGGGGCGTTCTGAACACCAGCGTTCTGGTTGGGGATTGCGCAGGGGATGACCAGCGAGGATGCTGCGCTGGCGGCTGGTTTGTCGCAGCCTGTTATCTGGCAGCCTCCTCGGAAAGCCCATTCGGTTGCGTTGCGCCGCCGTAGCGAGTAAAGCCGGGCAAATCGCTCCAAATTGCATCTAGGTGCGTCGCGATCCCGGCGCCATTCCAGGCTTCCTTCGCAAATTCCCTCTCGCGCTGCGATCGAGACGCGCGGAGTGTGCCTGGCGCCGAGCGGCCAGCCTTCACGTCCTGCTCGCGGCATCTCGTCGCCGACACAGGTAGCGGCGCCGGGAGCACGAAAGTTAATCGTCTCTCATTTTTCGAGAGACAATGTCTCACAAACATCTAATTATATTGCAAGTCGATAGGCACTACCTCGCCTGGCAGCGGAGAGCATGGAGCCGCCGAGGAGACCGATGAATGCCTGGAAAACCACACTTGAGACCGCAGTCGACCTTTTCGGTTCAGACGAGCACGGGGGCTTGGGATCGCCGCCGTCTGCGCTGTCTCGGCGATCGCCGCCGCGCTCGGTTCGAACAGCCTTCGCGCTGGCCCCGGCCTCCGTGTAGCTCACCGCGAGCGCAGTAAGCGATGAACGATCGACTGTCAGCACTCAGACTGTTTGTCCGCGCCGCGCGCGTCGGCAACTTCTCCAGTGCTGGGCGCGAACTCGGCCTGTCGCAGCCGTCTGCATCCCGGCTGATTGCCGCGCTCGAGGAGGAGGTCGGCGCGACGCTCTTCAGCCGCACCACGCGAGCGGTGACGCTGACGGAGGCCGGCGCGACGTACCTGACGCGCGTTGAGGCGATCCTGGCGGCGCTCGACGAGGCCGACCACGAGGTGCGTGGAACGGGAGAGTTGCGCGGCTCGCTGCGCGTCGGCACGCCGTTAAGTTTCGGGCTCAGGGAAATCATCCCGCGGCTTCCGGCGTTTATGAAGCAGCACCCGGCGCTGAAGATCGAGCTCCGGGTGACTGACCGCTACCCAGACCTCGTGACTGAGGGCATCGACGTGTCGTTCCAGTTCGGCGCCCTCCCCGACTCGAGCGCGACGGCGCGCAAACTCATCCACCAGCCGAGGATACTCACGGCCTCCCCCGACTACCTACGGGAGCGCGGCACGCCCACGATGCCGTCGGACCTCGCGCACCACTCGGTGATCATCAGTCCAGCGCATCCCTCGCCGACTTTCTCCTTCCGCAAGGACGGCCGCGTCACCTCCGTGCGCGTTGACAGCCAGCTCGCTATCACCATCAACGAAGGCGCCACGGCAAGCGCCGTCGCCGGGCTGGGGATCGCCGCGTCAAGCGAAACAAGCGCGCGGGCAGAGCTCGAGGCCGGGGAGCTCGTGCGGGTGCTGCCTGACTGGGATTTCGGCTCGATGGAAGTGAATGCGCTCTTCGTCAGCGGAAAGACGATCAAGCCTGCCGCCCGAGCATTTTCCGACTTCCTTCTCAGGGAGCTCCGTGCTGGTTAGGACGGCTGCGGCCAGGGCATCGCCGTGACAACGGCGGCATTGCCGGGAGTTATTGATACAATACTTTTACCCCGTCCGCGTGGAAGCTTAACGCTAGCGCAATCAAGCGGAACGGTACTGGCAGCGTGGAAGAGAGGGCGGAAGACCAGGACGGCATCGAACAGGCCGAACGCGACCTGCTCGCCGACCTACGGCGAGCGCGCCGCTCGCTACGACTTCTGGGCATGGATGAGCCCCCGGCGGTTGCGCGCCTGACGCGCCGGGGCAAAGGATAGCAGACGCTGTGGCCACCGTAATGGGCTCGTGGACCTTCATCATCATCCAGAGCGGGATCCTTTTTGCATGGATAACCGCCAATCTGGTCGGCACGATAAGGGGCTGGGACCGGGGCTGGGACCCCTGCCCGTTCATTCTTCTCAATCTCGCGCTTTCGTTCCAGGCGGCCTACGCCGCGCCGGTCATCATGATGGCCCAGAACCGGCAGCAGGACATCGATCGCACGGCAGCGGAGAACGACTACCGCATTAACGTAAAGGCGGAACTCGAGATAGAGTTGCTGCACGAGAAGATCGACCAACTGCGCGAGCGTGAAGTCCTTAAGCTTACCGAGGCCGTCAGGATGCTGACCGAGCTGCAGCAGCAATCGGCGTCAGGTACATGCGGGTCCGATGCGGAAGGCGGACGGCCTTTATAACGCGCGGCTATCGATTTCATGGCGTGACGTCATTTCCCATTCGCCACGCGGAATTCCATGCTGAGACGGTACCGTGTTCATCCGACCGCACAACAGCTTAGTTTGTTCGTGCGGCGACGACACACTCTTCACCCGCCGACGGAGGAAATCCGCCATGGTCACTCGCGGTTTCACAGGCCATCAATCCGGACCAGAACTGTCGAAACGGATCCCCCCGGGACAGCACCTCGTCGACTTCATCTCGGCCTACAACTTCGGCCGCAAGCTCAAAGGTCTCACGCTCTATGAGGCCATCTGCAAGGCTTGGGCCACTCAGCCCGAACGCTTCAAGCTTGATCCGCTCCAGCAAATGCCGGGACTAAACATCTAGCTAGCGCTGCTCGTAGACGCGCTTGACACCGGGCCGCGGGGGCCATCGAGACATTGGATTCTCCAGCCCTCCCCTCTCCAAGGAGGGCACGTCCGTTAGGCTGCCTTGGCGGGACTGACCGCGGGAAAATCGATCGGGGTCTGCACCGCATTGTTCATGAAGTTGGTCAACAGGAACTGGGCAGTCAGCGCGATCATCTCGACAATGTTGGCGTCGGTCCACCCGGCGTCTTTGACCGCTGCGAACTGGGCGTCGGAAACTTTGCCGCGCGTCTCGATGAGCGCCTTCGCGAACGCCACCGCAGCCTGCCGCTTCGGGTCGCCTGAACGGCCCTGCCGGTTCAGCGAGATCTCCTCTGGGGGTATCTTCGCCAAGTTCGTCGAGACGTAGCTGTGCGCGGCAAGGCAGTAGTCGCACCCGTTAGCCTCCGAGACTGCGAGCGCGATCCCCTCCCGAGTCTTCAGGTCGAGGGTCTTCGACACCGGCCCCATCAGGCCAGCCCAACCGCCGAGGGCGTTCGGGCTGATGGACATGAGGCGATAGTGGTTCGGCACGAAGCCGAGCATCTTGTTGACGTTGTCGAGAATTGCCTGGGATTCGGCGGGCGCGTCGTCGCGCCCCGGAATGGTGATACGGGACATTTTCTTCTCCTGACTCTGGCCGACTCGGCCTTTCAGCCTCTGAAATAGCCCCTACCGTTCGGCAGCATAATCCGGTAGTCGTGAGAAATGGCCTCTCGGAATGTGAGAGAAGATGGACCGGCTTGAAGCAATGTCGATTTTGGTAGCCTCGGCCGAGGCTGGCAGTTTCTCCGCGGCGGGCCGGCAGCTCGGAGTCCCCTTACCGACCATCAGTCGGAAGGTCGCTGACCTGGAGGCGCACCTCAATACCCAGTTGCTGGTCCGCTCGACGCGGAAGCTGTCGCTGACCGAGGCGGGGCTCGCGTACGTAGCCGCGTGCAAGCGCATCCTGGAACAGGTCGACGAGGCGGAGTCGCAGGCCGCCGGGGAGTACACCGTCCCGCGGGGGACGCTGGCGATGACGGCGCCGATCGTCTTCGGACGCCTCCACGTCGTACCGGTCGTGAACGAATTCCTGGCGCGCTTCGCTCAGATCAATGTTCAGCTGACGCTCTCCGACCACACGATCAACATTGTCGACGAGCACATCGACCTGGCCGTCCGCGTCGGCGCGCTGCCCGACAGCACGCTCGTCGCGACGAAGGTGGGCGAGATCCGGCGCGTGGTCTGCGGCAGCCCCGGCTACTTCGCCGCCCACGGCGTCCCGAAAACGCCCGATGACCTGGCCGACCACATGTGCGTGACGTTCACGGCCCTGGCGTCTGGGATGACGTGGATCTTCAACCCGCGCGGCAAGGCGACCAAGGGAGTGCGCCCCTACTGCCGGCTGAAGATCAACACGGCCGAGTCCGCGATCGACGCGGCGATCGCGGGCGTCGGCGTGACGAACGTGCTCTCCTATCAGGTCGCGCGGGCGGTGGCCGCGGGGAAGCTCAGGCTCGTCCTGCAGGACTATGAGCCCGACCCGATCCCGGTGCACCTGGTGCACGCGGGACAGGCGATCCTGCCCCTCAAGCTGCGGCGCTTCACGGAGTTCGCCGCGTCTCGGCTGCGCAAGTCGCTGGCGGCCGACCTGGCCAAGCTCTCTGCGCCAAAGACCAGCGTCGAAAAGAAGAAGTAGCCAGCTCACTCGCGGGCGATCATTCATGCATGACAAAAATAACTCAAACTCGCGCGGAAAGACTACCGGAGCCGCACTGGACAAGCGATTTTCCCACGGCAAATTGGGCGCCGAAAAATGTTACTCCAAGACAGACTGGATGCTCTGAAAACTGAGTGCCTCGCCAAGACCCCGCCGAAAGTGACGCTGGTTCGACAACGGGCGGTGGAAGCGCTCGCCGC
Organism: Mesorhizobium sp. M0408; assembly: GCF_040321495.1. NCBI lineage: Bacteria > Pseudomonadati > Pseudomonadota > Alphaproteobacteria > Hyphomicrobiales > Phyllobacteriaceae > Mesorhizobium > Mesorhizobium sp. M0408. The sequence goes on from NZ_JAMYRO010000006.1 coordinate 278,393, forward strand.
ATCCGGATTGGCCGAGCGGGCCGCGCACGCCGGGGAGCAAGCCCCCTCCTTCCAGCTGCGTGACGGCCACGGCCGGTCGTTCTCGTCGCGCGAGGCGCTGCGTCGTGGCCCTATCGTCCTCGTATTCTACATGGGGAGATGGTGCCCCTACTGCAACGTCGAACTCCGGGCGATCGAGTCGGCCTCTCACGACATACGCAGCCTCGGCGCTTCGCTGGTCGTCGTCTCGCAGCAGACGCCTGACAACAGCCTGGAGACGCAGAGGCGCAACGGGCTTTCGTTCGCGAGCCTGGTCGATGCTGGAGGCGAGGTCGCACACGCTTTCGGCCTGCGTTGGAAGGCCTCCGACGAACTGCGTGCGGTCGAGGAGGGCTGCGTTGATCTCGCGGCCTTCAACGGCG